>DASQWY010000069.1:0-4026 GCA_035640005.1 Actinomycetes bacterium | reverse complement strand
TCCCTGGCCAGCGCCGGCCCCGCCCACCAGGGTCTGGTGGCCCTACGCGCCGCGGGGGTGCCGGCCGGTGTGCTCACGCCGATCGAGGTGCTGGTCCCCGCCGCAGCCGCGACCGACCCCGCCGCGCTGGCGAGCCGCCTGGCGCGGGTGCCGGGCGTGTGGGCGGCGCTCGCGCCCGACGAGCCCGCCTGGCGGCAGGCCGGCACCGCGCTGGTCGACGTGGAGGCAGTGGCCGAGCCCGGCACCCATGCCGGCCAGCAGACCGTCCAACGGGTCCGCGCCACCATGCAGCGCTTGGCGCCCGGCGCGCGGGTCGGCGGCGCCGGCGCCGAGAACCTCGACTTCGCCCACGCGGTCTACGGCCGCTTCCCGCTGATGGTCGCGGTTATCGCGGCGATCACCTTCGTGCTGCTGGCGCGGGCGTTCCGCTCGCTGCTGCTGGCCGCCAAGGCGGTGGTGGTCGACCTGCTGTCGATCGGGGCGACCTTCGGCGCGATCGTGCTGGTGTGGCAGCTCGGGCACGGCGCCAGGGCAGTAGGCGGGGTGGCCGGCACCGGCGCGCTGGACAGCTTCGTGCCGCTGTTTGTGTTCGCGTTCCTGTATGGGCTGTCCATGGACTACGAGGTGTTCCTGCTGGCCCGCATGCGCGAGGCCTACGACGCCAGCGGCTCGACCGTCGACGCCGTAGTCCAGGGAGTGGGCCGGACGGGCCGGCTGGTGACCAGCGCCGCGCTCATCCTGTTCCTGGCGTTCGCGTCGCTGGCCGGCGCCCGCGACACCGTCACCAAGATCTTCGCCACCGGGCTCGGCGCGGGCATCCTGCTGGACGCCACCGTGGTGCGCTGCCTGCTGGTCCCCGCCCTGGTGTCGCTGCTGGGCCGCTGGAACTGGTGGCTGCCCGCCTGGGCCGCCAGGCCGCTCGGTGTGGACCCCTCCGCCGCCGCGCCCGAGCCCACCACCCGCCAGCAGCTCGCCACACGAGATCTCGCCAGCGCCGAAGGGTGACCCAAACGATGTCGACCTTGCTCGCCTTCATCCCCGCGCCGCCCACCAGCGGGTTCCACCTGGGGCCGCTGGTCGTGCACCTGTACGGGCTGCTGCATGCGGTCGGCATCCTGCTGGCGGTGTCGCTGGCCCGGCGCCGCTGGGCCGAGTGCGGCCATAACCCCGCCGACCTGGACCGGCCGATCCTGTGGGCGGTCGCCGCCGGCTACCTGGGCGCCCGCGCCGCCTACGTGTCGACCCACTCTGGCCAGTTCCACGGCCGCTGGCTGCACGTGGTCGCCATCTGGGAGGGCGGCCTGGCCCTGTACGGCGGCCTCACCGTCGGGATCCTGGTCGGCATCTGGGTCGCCCACCGCGGCGGCCTGCCGGTCCTGGAGGCACTGGACGCCGCCATCCTGGGGATCCCGCTGGCGCAGGCGCTGGGCCGCTGGGGCAACTACTTCAACCAGGAGCTGTTCGGCACCCCGACCGGCCTGCCGTGGGCGCTGCGGGTCGACCCCGCCCATCGGCCCGCGAGGTACGCCGACTTCGCCACGTTCCACCCGACGTTCCTGTACGAGTCGCTGTACGACCTGCTGGCGCTGGGCGTGCTGCTGTGGCTGGACCGGCGCCACCGCCTGCGCACCGGCTCGATCGCGCTGGCCTACCTGGGGCTGTACGCGTTCGGACGGTTCTTCCTGGAGCTGCTGCGCACCGACACCACCTACCGGCTGCTTGGCCTGTCCCGCAACGGCTGGGTGTCGGTCGGCGTGATGCTCGGCGCCGGTGGGTGCCTGTGGCTGCGTGAGCGCCACCGGCCGCCAGCCGAGGTGCCCGCAGGTGCCGCTCGCGGTTGACAGGCGCCGCCCGGGCCGACAGCATCAGCCATGGACTACTACGTGCCCGTAGAAAGCAACCGGATGGTGAGCAGGCGGCAGGTGGCCGGACGGCGGCTCGGCGAGCTGGAGGCCGAGGTGATGGAGCTTGCCTGGGCACGCGGTGACTGGGTCGGCGTGCACGACCTCCTCGGCGCGTTGCAGGGCCAGCAGCGCGCCTACACCACGGTGATGACGATCGTGACCCGCCTGTGCGACAAGGGGTTGCTGGAGCGCCGGCGGCAGGGCCGCGGGTTCGTGTACCGGCCGGCGCTGACCAAGGAGGAGCTGGCCGCCCGCACGCTGCGTGAGGTGCTGGCCGATGCCGAGGACCCGCGGGCGGTGCTGGCCCACTTCGTCAAGGACCTGGAAGCTACCCCGGAGCTGCTCGAGCGGCTGCGAGCCCTGGCCGACAGCCCCGGCACCGCACGCGAAGGGGGCGCGGGGTGAGGCTCACCTCGGCCGCGCTGATCGCCGGGCCGATCGTCCTGTTGCTGGTGAGCCCGTGGCTTGCCGCTCGCCTGTTCGACGGTCGCGCTCCCGCCCGCAGAGTCGCGACCTTCCACCTGCTGGCGCTGGTCGGCATGGCGGCGCTGCCGCTGGTGGTGCTGCCCTGCCTGGCCGTCGTCCGCCCGAGCGATCTTGCCGTCCTGGTCAGTCCGAGCGTGATCCACCTCGCGCAGACCGCCAGCCGCGCCCTGGCCGGAGCGTACCTGCTGCGTCTGGGCTGGTTCGCCGTGGCGGCCGCCAGAGCAACCTCGCGGCTGGGCGCCAGCACGGCGCTGGCCGCCGCGGAGATCCCCCCAGTGTCCAGCGCCGCGCCGGTCACGCACGTCCTGGCCTCCCCCAGGCCGTTCGCCTACACCCTTGGCGGCCGCTCCGGCGGCGTGGTCGTGTCGCGCGGACTGCTACGCCTGCTGGACGAGGATGAGCGCGATGCGATGCTGGCCCACGAGCTTGCCCACCTGCGGCTGCGCCACCATCGGCTCCTGGGCTTCGCACAGGTCGTCACCGCCACCCTGGGGCCGGTGGTGCCGGCGGTCTACCAGGCGGCGGCGTCGCTTGCCCGGGAGCTGGAGGTGATCGCCGACCAGGTAGCGGCAGGCGAGGTCGGAGATCGGCGGGTGGTCGCCCGCGCCCTGGCCAAGGCGGCACTGGCCGCCGCATCCACTCCAGTCCCGACCACGACCCCCGCCTTCGGTGGCGCCACGGACCTGGCCTACCGGCTCGACCGGCTGACCGCCGACCGGCCGCGCGAGGCCCGACACCGGCTGGCGATCGGGGCGTGCGGCCTGCTCGCCACCGGGCTCCTGGCGATCCTCGGCGGCACCGTCCAGCCGGCGGGCCTGGTCACCGGGATCACCGTCCTGGGGCCGACCCTGCTTGGGATCGGCTGGCTGTTCTGCCGAGGTGTCGCCCCTCCGACACGAACCGTTCGGATACCAGCGCCTTGACCACGACCCCTGCGCTGTGAGCAGCAGGGTGGCGTAGTCGGCCGTTGCGCGTGGGGTGCGCAAATGTGTTCATGCAGCTCGCCAGGACCCGTGCAGTAGCCCACCGAGCAGGTCGCGTCGGCGCACCTTGCCGTGTCCGTCCTTGATGACGACGATCGGTTCGGTGGGAGGATCCGGCGCCTCGAAGCTCAGCGCCCGCTGCGGGCGGTGCTGGTTGTAATGCCCGATGTAGACGCGCAGGACCTGCTCCATGTGCCCTCGCCCACGGTCAGCAGCCAGTCCAAGCACTCGGCCCGCACGGTGGCGACCCATCGCTCCGCGTAGGCGTTCGCGTTGGGCGCTTGCACGGGCGTTCGGAGGACCTCGGCGCCCACGGACTGGAACACCTCGTCGAAGGCGCGGGTGAACTTCGCGTCCCGGTCCCGGAGCAAATAGCGCTGTGCTGAGTCTGGGAGCACCATCAGCAGGTTGCGAGCCTGCTGGGTGACCCAACCGCTGTTGGGGTTGGCGGTCACCCCGGCCAGGTGGACACGGCGGGTGTCCAGCTCGATGAAGAACAGCACGTACAGCCGTCGCAGCGAGACGGTGTCGACGGTGAAGAGGTCGCAGGCGAGGATCCCGGCAGCCTGCTGGCGCAGGAACACCCGCCACGTCATGGATGCCCGTCGTGGTGCCGGGTCCAGCCCGTGGCGGCGCAGGGTGGCGCGGACCGC
>DASQWY010000068.1:0-4585 GCA_035640005.1 Actinomycetes bacterium | reverse complement strand
GGTAGGTGCGGCGCAGGCCGTGTGGGTCGGCGGCGGGGGCGCCGAGCCCGAAGCGGGCGGTCACGCCCTTGGCGCGCACGCCCTCGGCGGCGGCCTCGGCGGCGGCCCGGGCGGCGGCCAGGTCGGCCGCCTCGAACAGGGCGACCACCGCCCCTTCCTGGACGCCGCAGGCGTAGGGGGCCGAGCGCCGGGAGAGGCGGTCCTCGACCAGCCGCCGCAGCGCCTCCAGCCGGTCGTCGTCACCGGACGCCGGGGTGCCGGCGGCCCTGCCGACCAGCACGGCGATCGCCGGCGAGTCGCCGAGGCCGAGGAAGCGCAGCCGCCGGCGGATCTCGTCGCCGGACAGCGCGCCCTCCAGCAGGGCGTCCAGGAAGTCGCCGACCAGGCGCCGCTCGGTCCGGGCCACCGCCTGGGCCTTGGCCAGCTCCAGGGCGATGGCGGTGGCCACGTGATGGATGACGACCTGGTGGAACGGCTCCAGCCGCTCGTCGCGGTGCAGCACCAGGAAGCCGGCCGGGCTGCCCCCGACCACGATCGGCAGCAGCGAGCGGCGGGCGTCGCCGTCGGAGAGGCTGATCGAGAACTCGTTGCCCTCCGGGCGCAGCGCCTGGATCTCCGCCCACAGGGCGCGCTGGTCCATGGTCCTGGCGGCGCCGGGCGCCGCCGCGGCCACCTCGCCGTGGAGGTCGAACAGCAGGCCGCGGGTGCCGGTCATGCGGGCGTAGGCGCCCAGCAGCGCGTCCAGGCCGGCCCCCTCCACCAGCAGGCGCGAGAGCGTCTGCTGCACCGTCCCCGCCCGCTGCAGCAGCACGTACTGCTCGTTGACCAGGCGGGAGAACAGCGCCTCGGTGATGGCGATGAAGGGCACCTCGAAGGGCACCTCGAACACCGGGAACCCGGCCCGGTCGGCGGTGTCGATGACGGCCGATGGGGTGGTCTGGAAGGCGAAGCCGAGCCCCAGGCCGAGCCCGGCGAGGCCCGCCTGGGCCAGCCGCTCGACGTAGCGCGCCTGGGCCCTGGCGCCGCCACGCATGCCGAGGCCGGTGGTGAGCAGCACCTCGCCGCCGCGCAGGAAGGCGGTCGGGTCCTTGAGCTCGGACACGTGCGCCCAGCGGATGGGCCGGGTCAGGCCGTCCTTGCCGGCGACCAGGCCGAGCGCCAGGTCGTCGATGGCGAGCAGGTCGCCGACGGTGGTCGTCAAGGGTGCCGCCTCATCTCGCGGTGGCGATCATCGTACACACGAGGGCAAGCCCGAGGACACCGGTTCGTACAATCCGGACCCACCTGGCTGGACGAGCGGGCCCTTCCCGGGTGGTCCGGCGGCTGACAGCCTGGCCGCTCCGGAGGCCGCAGCCTCCGGGGACCGCGAGACGAGGGTTGGGCGATGCGCGCGCTGGTGCTCGGGGGGGCTGGCGCCATGGGGCGCTGGACCATCCGCGACCTCACCGAGTCGGACGGCGTCGACGCGGTGGTCGTGGCCGACCTGGACGGGGCCAGGGCCCGGGAGACGGCCGGCTGGGCGGCGGCCCAGGCCGGCTCCAACGGCACCGCCCAGGTCCAGGGCGTCGCCCTCGACGCCGCCGACGGCCCGGCGCTGCGGCGCGCCTTCGAGGCCGTCGACGTGGTCTGCAACTGCGCGGTCCACGCCACCAACCTGCGGGTGATGGCGGCGTGCGCCGACAGCGGCACCCACTACGTCGACCTCGGCGGCCTGTTCCACACCACCCGCAGGCAGCTCGCCCTGCACGACCGCTTCGTGGAGGCCGGCGCGACCGCGGTGGTCGGCATGGGCGGCAGCCCCGGCACCACCAACGTGATGGCGGCCCTGGCCGCCCGCGGCCTGGACACCGTCGAGGCGGTCGAGGTGCGCCTCGGCAGCGTCGACCTCGCGCCCCGGGTGGCGCCGCTGCCGGTCCCCTACGCGATCCAGACGCTGCTCGACGAGTTCTCGGTGCCGGCGATGGCCTTCCGGGACGGAGCCTTCGTCGAGGTGCCGGCCATGAGCGAGCAGGAGGAGCTGGACTTCCCGCCCCCGGTGGGGCGGGTGCGGGTCGGCCACACGCTCCACTCCGAGGTGGCCACCCTGCCGCTGTACCTGGCCGACCGGGGGATCCGGTCGGTCACCTTCAAGGTCGGCTTCGCCGCCGACTTCATGGACCGGATGGCGCTGCTGGCCGGCCTCGGGCTGGCCGCCACCGACCCCGTCGAGCTGCCAGGCGGGCCGGTGGTCCCCCGCGACCTGCTGGTCCGGTGCATCCAGGAGACCGCTGCCCGACCCGGTCCAGACAGCGCCCCGGACGACGCCGAGGCGATCTGGGTTCGGGTCCGGGGGCGACGGGCCGTGCGCTCGGGGGAGCCGGCCCTCGCCCCCCAAACCCCTGTCGAGGTGCTGGCCGAGTGCGTCGTGGTCCCCGACCCGGCATGGCGAGCGGGCGCCGGCGAGCTGGACACCGGCGTGCCGGCGAGCGTCGTGGCCCAGTTCCTCGGGCACAAGCTGATCGACCGGCCGGGCGTGTTCGCTCCCGAGGACGCCGTCCCGCCCGAGCCCTATTTCGCGGAGCTGGCCCGCCGCCACATGGAGGTGGCGATCGTCACCCGCCAGCCGGCGGCGGCTGGCTGAGGAGGCGCCGGAGGAGTCGTCATGAGCATTCCCCAGGAACGCAAGCTCGCCAGCGCGGTCCCTGGACCCGCCAGCCAGACCCTCGAGGCGCGGCGGCGGCGCGCGGTGGCGCGCGGCGTGGGCACCATGACCCCGGTGTACGCGGCCGCCGCGAACGGCGCGGTCATCGAGGACGTGGACGGCAACCGCTTCATCGACTTCACCGGCGGCCTGGGCGTGCTCAACGCCGGCCACACCCCGCCGAGCGTGGTGCAGGCGGTCAAGGAGCAGGTCGACCGGTTCCTGCACACCTGCCAGCACGCCCTCATGAACGAGCCGTACGTGGCCGTCGCCGAGGCGCTCAACCGCATCACCCCCGGCGACTACGACAAGCGCACCCTGCTGGTGAACTCCGGGGCGGAGGCCACCGAGAACGTGGTCAAGGTCGCCAGGGCCGCCACCGGCAGGCAGGCCGTGGTGGTGTTCGACAACGCCTTCCACGGCCGCACCCTGCTCGCCCTGGCGATGACCGGCAAGGTCGCCCCCTACAAGCAGGGCTACCACCCGTTCCCCAGCGAGGTGTACCGGGTCCCCTACGCCTACTGCTACCGCTGCCCGTTCCACCTCACCTACCCGGGCTGCGGCATCGCCTGCGCCGACTACGTCGAGGAGGAGATCAAGGTCCACGTCGGCGCCGGCAACGTCGCCTGCCTGATCGTGGAGCCCGTGCAGGGCGAGGGCGGCTTCATCGCCCCGCCGCCCGGCTGGCTGGAGCGGATCGCCGACATGTGCCGCCGCCTCGACATCCCGCTGGTCGCCGACGAGGTCCAGTCCGGCTTCGGCCGCACCGGCACCCTCTACGCGACCGAGCAGCACCCCGGCATCACCCCCGACTTCACCCTCTCGGCCAAGTCGCTGGCGTCGGGCCTGCCGCTGGCGGCGGTCACCGGCCGGGCCGAGCTGATGGACGCGCCCGGGCCGGGCGGCCTCGGCGGCACCTTCGGCGGCAACCCGCTGGCCTGCGCGGCCGCGCTCGCCACCATCGAGCTGTTCGAGCAGGGCGACCTGCTCGACCGGGCCAGGCGCATGGGCGCGACCCTCGACCGGCGCCTGCGCGAGCTGGGCGAGCGCCACCGGGTCGTCGGCGAGGTCCGCGGGCTCGGCGCGATGATGGGCATGGAGCTGGTCACCGACCGGGAGACCAAGGAGCCCGCCAGGGACGCCACCAACCTGGTCCTGGCGGAGGCGGCCAGGAACGGGCTGCTGACCCTCAAGGCGGGCATCCACGACAACGTGGTCCGGATCCTCGCTCCCCTGGTGATGGAGGAGGGGCTGCTCGACGAGGGCCTCGACATCCTCGACCGGGCGCTGGCCGCCGCCGGCGCGCAGGCGCCGTAGCGCCGTTGCCGGTGGTCGCAAGCTGGCATCCGCGCTAGCGTAGATCGTCAAATTTCAACCTGCGCCCGGCGGCGGCCGATGGAGGGTGCATGACGACGATGCGGGGGAGCGGAGCGCTGAACCCCACCGTCCACGTGCAGCCGACCCGGATGCAGCGCTACCACGGCCGCACCGCCCGCCGCCGCCGCGCGCGGCGGCGCTTCATGGCCGAGCTGCCGTTCCTGGTGCTGGTCGCGCTGGTCCTCACCGTGCTGGTGAAGGGCTTCCTGGTGCAGGCCTTCTACATCCCGTCGCGGTCGATGGAGCCGACCCTGGACGTGGGCGACCGAGTGGTGGTCAACCGGCTGGCCTACCGGCTCGGCGAGCCCCACCACGGCCAGGTGGTGGTGTTCCTGCGCCCCAGCGAGGCGGGGCAGAGCGACGGCTCCGGGCCGCTGGGGTTCCTGCGGCGGGCGCTGGCCGAGGGCCTCGGCGCCGCGCCGCCCGGCAGCGAGGACCTCATCAAGCGGGTGATCGGCGTTCCCGGCGACGTGGTCCAGGGTCGCAACGGCAAGCTATGGCGCAACGGCCGGCCGGTCGCCGAGCCGT
>DASQWY010000067.1:0-12462 GCA_035640005.1 Actinomycetes bacterium | reverse complement strand
ATGGTCGGGATGGTAACGCCGAACCGCCGCTTGAGTCCGGGCCGCCGCCTGCCGAGAAGCTAGCGACGAGGCGAACGGGAGGATGCTGTGATCGAGGACGACGACGTCCGCCAGGAGCTGCCAGGGTCGCTCGACGACCTGCGCGCGCTGCGCGAGTCCCTACGGTCGGAGGAGCAGCGGGTCAGCTACTGGCGGCAGCTCGTGCAGGGCCGGCTCGACCTCGTCAGGGGCGCCCTGGCGGAGGGCCGGCCGCGCGCCGACGAGCTGGCCAGGCTGGCCGCCTCGCGGGGCCGGGCGCGCGGGCGCCGGCGCTCGCCGTCGGCCACCCGCCTGTCGCTCGAGAGCCTGGTCTCCAGCCCGCTCGCCGGCATGGAGCAGCTGTGGGCCACGCCGATCGCCTGGGACGACCCGGAGGGCCTCACCCGCCTCGACCGCAGCCTGGTCGAGGCCGAGGTGAAGCTGTCCGCCTACCGCCGCGCCCTCCACGAGCGGATCGACGCCTGCACCGCCCGGCTGGTCGACCACTACCAGCGCGACCCGGCCCGGCTGGTCGACCTCTCGCCCAACAACTGACCCAGGGCAAGGAGCGGCGCCTACGGCGTCTGCGGCTTCCGCCCGGGACGGGACTCCGAGACCCTGCGAACGGGAACCTTCACAAAGCGGGCACCTGCCCGTACGCTAGGGGTGAGGAGGGCTCGAAGGGTGGGAGCTGCTGTCCGGCACGTCGGCCGGGCGACCCTGCTCGGGGCGGGCGCCCTGGTCACCACGCTGGCCGCGGAGGTCCTGGCGGCCAAACGCCGGCGTTTCCTCTCCTCCGACCCGGTGCTGGAGATCGGCGGCGTGCTCGGGCCCGAGGACGGCGAGCCGCTGGTGCTGGCGGTGCTCGGCGACAGCTCGGTGGCCGGGGTCGGGGCCGACTCGGCCCAGGAGACCTTGACCTACGGTGTGGCCCTGGCGCTGGCCGACCGCTACCGGGTCACCCTGCACGCCCTCGGCGTGTCCGGCTCCAAGCTCTGCAACGTGGTCGGCGAGCAGCTGCCGGGCCTGGCCGACCTGGACCCCGACGTGGTGCTGATCTGCGTCGGCACCAACGACATCACCCACGGCACCAGGACCCGGGAGATCCGCCGCCAGCTGCGGCTGCTCGCCGACGGGCTGTCCACGGTCGCCCCGCGGGCGCTGGTGGTCGTCTCCGGCCTGCCGCCGGCGGACACCTCGCCCGCCTTCTGGCGGCCGCTGCGCGACCTGCTCGGCCTGCGGGCCTGGGCGCTCACCCGCCTGTACCAGGCCGAGCTGGCCCACCACGGCATCGTCGTGTTCGACATCGCGCCGCACACCCGGGCCGCGTTCCGCCGGCAGCGGCACCTGTTCAGCGCCGACCTGTTCCACCCGTCCAGCGCCGGCTACGCCTACCTCGGGTCGGTGTACGGCCGGGCGGTGCGGGACGCGCTGGCGGGCGTCCGCCCGGCGGTCACGCTGGCGGCCGAGGAGGAGCTGGGCGCCGACGACCTGACCGCCTGAGCGGCGGCTACCCCGCCACCACCGCGAAGCGGGGGGTGAGGCCGAGCAGGCGGGCGAGGGCCGGCTGCCGCAGCCGCATGGCCCACTCGACGTCGCGCAGGCGCTCCAGGCGGACCGGGCCCCAGCCGGCCGCCTCGACCAGCTCGACCAGCCGGTCGGGGTGGGTGCCCGCGGCCAGCGGCAGCGCCGCCAGCACCTCCGGCGGGTAGCTCGAGTGGTGGTGCTCGGGCTCCCGCAGCAGCCGCCGCAGGCCGCCGCGGGCCCGCTGGCGGAGCACCTCGATCGGGTCGGCCGAGCCCCACAGCCCCTCGAACAGCACCAGCCGGCCGTCCGGGGCCACCGCCCGCCAGGCGGCCAGGGCGGCGCCCGGGTCGGGCAGGGTCCACAGCAGGTGGCGTTCGACCACCGCGTCGAACTGGCCGGGCGGCGGGGACTCGGCGGCGCCCTCGACCACCTCGATCGCCAGGTCGTCGCGCTCGGCGGCGGCGCGCAGCCCGGCCAGCATGCCGGGCGACAGGTCCACGGCGGTGACCCGCGCGCCGAGCCGGGCCGCGGCCAGGCTGAGGAAGCCGGTGCCGGCGCCCACGTCGAGCACGCGGCCGCCGGCCGGCAGCAGGCGGAGCAGGGCCGCGTTCCAGGCCGCCCGCTCGGCCGGGGACGCCGCCCCGTGGTCGGGCGCGCGGTCGTAGGTGGCGGCGTCCGCGTCCCAGTACTCGCGGACGGCATCGGTCAGCGACACGATCCTCCCTCCTCAGCTGGGGGCCCGGGCCGAGCCCATCGCGGGCATGAACACCGCCAGCAGCCCGGCCGAGCCGAGGTCGCCAGCTGAGCCGAGGTCGCCAGCCACGGCCGCGGCCGCGCGGTCTCGCTCACGGCGGCGGAGCCTGAGGAGGGGCTGGGGAGGGTTGCTGGGCGGCGCGCTGGCGGGCGACCCAGCGGTCCTCGCGGGCGGCGACCACCTTCTCCTCGTAGTTGGCCCAGGAGACCAGGATGCCGAGCACCGCGCCGAGCGCGACCAGGTCGCCGACGCCCCACAGGATGGCGCCGCCCGCGTGCTGGTCGGCCAGGGGGGCGGGGCCCCAGTCGCGCCCGAAGCTGGCGAGGCTCGGCGCCAGCAGCCGGCCGCTGTTCAGGATGGCGACGCCGAGGAAGGCGTGGAACGGGACCATCAGGAACACGAACAGCACCCGGGCGAGGTGGTGCAGGCGCCAGCGGGTCGGGTCGATCCCCACCAGCGGCCACCAGAACAGCACCCCGACGGCGATGAAGTGCAGGTGGACGGCGTCGTGGACCAGCGGCTGCCGGAGCGTGAGGTCGAACAGGGGCGAGAAGTACAGCGCGTACAGCGACAGGGTGAACAGCACCCAGGCGACCAGCGGGTGGCCGATCACGTGGACGGGCGGGCTGTTCAGCAGCCGCGCCAGCCGCCGCCTGGCGGTCCCGCGGGTGGCCCGCAGGGCCAGGGTGACCGGGGCGCCGAGGGCGAGCAGCGGGCCGGCCACCATCGTCAGCACCATGTGCTGGACGACGTGGACGCTGAACAGCACGGTGTCGTAGGCCTCCAGCGGGGACATCAGCGCCACCGCGATCGCGGCCAGGCCGGCCAGGAAGCAGGCGGTCCGCGAGCGCGGCCAGCGGACCCCGCCGAGCGTCAGCCGCCGCCGCCCGCGCAGGTACAGGATGCCCGCCACCAGCAGCGGGATCGCCACCGTCGGGTTGAGCGACCAGCCGAGCAGCAGCCGCCCGACCGTCGGCGCGGGGACGTCGGCCCCGGGCGGCGGCCCCGCCCAGGCCGCCCCGGCGCCGACCGTCAGCAGCCCGGCCGCCAGGCCGGCGGCGCCGAGCGCGCGCCGCGCGGCGCGCGGCCATCTCCTGCTGAGCATCGGGATCCCAGCTTACGCCGGGCGTGCCCGGCGGGCGGCCTGCTCGATGGCGCGCAGGCCGACCAGGCCGGCGGCGACCATGCCGGCGCCGAGGCCGAGGGTGAGCGCGATGGCGGCGCGGGTGGCCGGCGGGCTGAGGGCCGACGGCAGCTGGGAGCTGGCCAGGGCGCCGAGGTCGGGCAGGGCGCCGGCCAGCGCCAGGAACACCCCGGCCAGCAGCAGGTAGATCCAGCCGCTGTCGAGCCGACCGCGGAGCAGGCGCCAGACGGCCACGCCGGCGACCGCCCAGCCGATCGCCGAGGTGCTGGCCGCGTACAGCTTGGTCAGCGCCGAGGCGGTCGAGGCGGCGAAGGCGCCGCCGGTGTGGGTGACGTCGGCGGCCACCGCCAGCAGGGTCAGCCCGGCCAGCGGCCACGGCCGGCGGCGCCAGCCGGCGACCGCCACGGCGGCGAACCCGGCCACGGCCAGCAGCACCCACGGCAGCGGCGACGGGCCGGGGACCCAGACGATCTCCCCCTCGACCAGGGCGGTCTGCCCGCCGACCCGCAGCGGGATCTGCCAGCGCGGCACCACCGTCTGGAGGCGGCCGCGGTCGGCGGCCACCGCGACCGGCTCCGGGCCGCTCCAGTGGGTGCGGTGGTCGTGCCAGATGGCGCTGGGACCGTCGCCGATCCGCCGCCACTCGGGCGGGGCGGCCGGGTCCAGGTCGGAGGGGATGCGGCTGGGGGCGTTGGCGAAGCGGTTGGCGTAGGCGCTCGGCGAGCGGCGGTTCTCGAACACGCCCGCCGGGCCGATGCGCAGGTACGGCTCGGACCGGTAGCCGAGCACCACCACCTCCTGGCCGGAGCGGTTGACGAGCTGCAGCTGGTTGCCGGCCTCCAGGACGCTGGCGCTGAGCCCGGCGACCGGCGGGGTGATCCCGAGCACGCTGGTCCGGTAGTTGCTCGCCCGGCCGCCGGTCCCGATCACGTGGGCCGCGGCCGGGGCGGCGCCGCCGACCACCGCGAGCCACGCCAGGCCGAGCACGACCCCGGCCCGGCGCAGGCGGCGGCGCAGGCTCACCGGCGCGTCCTCCTGGACTGGCCGGGACCCTTGCCGTCGGGCGGGACCGGGCGGGGGCCGGGCCGGTCGCGCCGCGGCGGCGGGCTGCCGCCGCCCGGCCCGAAGCCGGCGGCCAGGAACAGCCGGGCGAGCAACGCGCCGACCACGATCACGCCGGCGACCGCGCTGGCGATCAGCAGCACGGTGGTGCGGGTCTTGTTGGAGGGCTTGGCGGCGCCGGGCGGGACGCCGACCTCGACCAGGCCGGCCTTGTGCAGCTGGGCGCTCACCTGGTGGCTGCCTGGCGCGTCGGTGCTGGGAAGCTGCGACCAGCTCTGGCCCGCGGTGGAGGCGAGGACGACATGGCCGGCGGAGTTGGCGATCGGGGAGGACAGCAGCGGGTAGGTCAGCCCGACGCTGGACTGGCCGCCGAAGGCGCTGACCTTCCGCCCCGACGGGCGGTAGGAGGCCTGGATGCGGTAGGCGTTGCCGGCGACCAGCAGGCCGGGCGGGGTGGCGAACTGCTGGGGGTCCAGGGGCTCGACGGTCACCAGCACCTGCGTCTGGCCGCGGCTGGGCGGCACCGCCCCCTGGCTCAGCACGAAGTTGACCTGGCCGTCGGGGGTGGAGAAGGCGCTGAGCTGGGAGCCCTTGGCGGTCAGCTTGAGCGGGAACCTGATCCCGGACGGCGGCCGGTTGTCGGCGGCCAGCGCCGCCGGCGGGTTGACCCAGCGGTACGGGGTCGGCGGCGCCAGCCCGTCCAGCAGCGGCCGCCGGGCGAGCAGGCTGGCCCGCCCGCTCAGCGAGGCGCCCGCCAGGTACACCACGGCGAGGGCCAGGCCGAGCGCGAGCGCCCGCCGCCGGTTCGCGCGCGCCCGGCTCATCGGGCCAGGGGGATGGCGGCGATCGGCGCGGTGGCGAACTGCGGCGGCCAGGTCACCTGGCGGCGCCCCACCGCCGTCCACTCCCAGATGACCCCGGCGGCGCGGAGGTTGGCGCCGGCGTCGGGGCCGCCGGGCCGGCCGAAGGCGAGCCCGCTGCCGTTGGGCAGGCTCCCGGCGGGCACGCTGACCGACCGCGCGGCCCTGGCCACGCCGGCCGGGTCCAGCGAGGCGGCGCGCGGCAGCACCCAGTGGAACAGCGCCCAGGCGCCGGAGAAGCCCGCCAGGGCGGCGGCGCTCATCGACTGGCCGTAGGCGGCGCGGTAGGCGCCGTCGGCGCGTGCCAGCAGGGCGCGCGCGTCCGGCCGCAGGCCCTTGGGGTTGATCCCGTGGGTGTCGGGCTTGTCGGAGGCGAACAGGCCGAGCGCCTCCTTGCCCAGCAGCGCGCCGAACGCCGGCATGCAGTAGCTCGAGGAGGTCCCGATGCTGGCCGCCAGGTGCAGGTGCTGGCGCACCTGCTGGCGGCGGAGGGCGACCCCGTCGTCCAGGTAGGCGACTACGAACAGCACGTCCGGACGGGTGGCGGCGATGCGCCGGACGACCTTGGCCGCGTCGAGGTGGCGCGGGTCGTAGCGCACGTCGGCGACCGCCCGCAGGCCCCGCCCGCGCAGCTCGTCGAGGGCGCCGGCGGCCACCGCCTCCCCGTAGACGTCGTCGACCGCGGCGACCGCGAAGCGCAGCGAGCCGGCCCGGCGGTGCAGCCGCGGGGCGAGCTGGTCGGCGACGAAGGCGATCGCGTTGCGGCCGAGCATCCCGCCGGTCGGCGCGACCCGGAAGACCAGGTCGCCGCCGCCGGTGCCGGCCAGCTTGCCGACCGCGCCGGTCTCCCAGAACAGCGAGCCGTGGGCGGTGGCGGTGGCCGCGGCCGGGCTGGAGATCGTGCTGCCGTAGCTGCCGATCACCAGGCGGTCGCCGCGGCCGGCCAGGCGCAGGATCGCGCCGGGCGCCGCGTCGGCCTCGGGCACGTCCATCTGGTCCAGCACGATCGGCCGGCCGGCCACGCCGCCGTCCCGGTTGACCAGCTGCGCGGCGACCTGGACGCCGAGGAACTCCTCGACGCCGCCGGGGCCCTGGGTGCCGCTCAGGGGGTAGATGGCGCCGATCCTGATCGACGGGGGGTCGGCGGAGCCGCCGCCGCTGCTGGTGCAGGCGGTCGCCGCCGCCAGCACGGCGAGGAGGAGGACGAGGACGCGCCGCATGGGTCAGATCACCGCCAAGAGGTTGGCCACGGCATGGGTGGCGGCCGGGACCTCCCAGCGGCCGCAGGCGTGGCGCTGCCAGGACAGCAGCAGCCCGGCTCCGAGGTCGACCGGCAGGGCGGCCGTCCCGTAGGCGGGCAGGTGGACGAGGGCGAACAGCACGGCCGAGCCGAGCACGGCGGCCGCCGGCCCGAGGCGCTCCTCCAGGCGGCCGTACAGCAGGCGGCGGAACAGCGCCTCCTCGGCGACCGCGGCGAGCAGGCCGAGGCCGACGGCGGCCGCCGTGCGCGCCGGCGGCGGCGCGGGCAGGGCCAGCACCCGGGCGGCCGCCACCGCCGCGACCCCGACCGCCAGGGCGGGCGCGGCCCCGAGCGGGGCCCTGGCGCGGACCGGTTCGGGGAACCCGCTGGCGGCGGCGGCCAGCAGCAGGTAGCCGGCCGCCAGGGCCGCGCCGCCGGGTAGGGACGGGCGCAGCAGCAGGAACGCCAGGCCGGCGGCCACCACCGCGGCGGCGGCCCCGCGGCGCGGGCCGGCCGCCGCGCGGACGGACCCCGGGGCCTGATCCTCCCTGTTCTCCGGGGCACCCGTGCCGGGTTCCCCGGACCCCTCCAGGCTCACCCAGTCACCTGGAAGGCGGCCTGGGCGAGCACCCGCGGCTCGAACGGCAGGTGGTCGGCGGCGACGAACTCGACCTGCACGACGTGCTGCCCGGCGGGCAGGGTCGGCAGCCGCTCGGTCAGCGCGTAGTTCATGGCCACCAGCTTGCCGTCGACCAGCAGGTGGATGTGGCCCTGGTCGGGACGGATGTGGGTGCTGGTCTGCGGGACGATCCTGGCCCCTTTCAGGCCGAGGTGCAGGGTGAGGTCCTCGCCCTTGACGGTCTGGCCGTTGTGCGGGGCCACGATGGTGAGCTTCGCCGTCGACCTCGGCCGCTGCAAGGTGGCGCTGGAGGTCGGCGGCGGCGAGCCGCCGGAGGAGGAGCCGCCCGACCCGGAGCAGGCGGCCAGGAGCAGGGCCGCCAGGGCCAGGGCGGCCAGCGGGCGGTGGTGCGGTTGACGGTGCATTGCTCGACCTCTCACTGGATCTGCTGGGAGAAGCTGGCGCCGACCGGGACGCCGCGGTTGGTGGTCGCGTCGATCGCGAAGGTGGAGCGACCCGTGCCGAGGTCGGTGTTGGCGGCGAAGTGCCCGTCGCTCAGGCGCAGCAGCCGCAGCGTCTGGTTCGCGCCCGACGGCGTGGTCATCCTGGCGTGGGCCGCGTCGATGGTCTGCTCGTCCCCCCCGGCGGTGAAGAAGGTGAAGTGGACGGTGTTGGCGCCCGGCTTGCCCGGGTCGACGTAGGCCTGCAGGGTGCCCCCGGTCGGCAGGGTGATGGTGTACAGGTCGGGCTGGCCGGGCGCCCTCGACACGGTCACCCGCGGCTCGGAGCCGCGGGTCTGCAGGTCCAGCGGGACGGTGTAGGCCGAGCCGGACCCCTCGACCAGGCCGATGATCACCCAGCGGCCCTGGATCGACAGCTGGCTGCCACGCCCCCGCCACAGGCCGTCGCCGCCCTTGGCCAGCTCCAGGGTGTTGCCGGCGACCTCCGGCCGGTCGCGCAGGCTGAAGCGGAGCGCGACCCGGGTGGCGGGGAAGGCCGCCTTGGTGTCGTAGTCGCTGACCTTGGCGGTGAAGGTGTTGGGCCCGGGCGTGCCGGGGGTGACGGTGAGCGCCAGCCGCACCGAGGTGGTGAAGTCGCTGCCCTGCACCTCCACGTTGGTCGGGGCGGCCTGGCGGGCCTGCTGGGCGAGGGCGAACTTGCCCGGCGGGAGCTGGGTGAGCAGGGCGGCGGCGAGCAGCACCAGCACGGCCAGGGCGGCCTCGCCGGTGATGCTCCGGCGGATGGCGCCGAGCTTGCCCGCGGCGCCGGACAGGGCGGGCACCAGCCGGTAGCGGTTGACCGCCGCCAGGCCGAGCACGACAAGGAACAGCAGCGTCTTGACGTCCAGGACGCGGCCGAAGCTGGTGTCCAGCAGCCCGTGCCAGCCGCCCGCCAGGTCGAGGGCGCGGGCCACCCCGGTGACGGCGATCACCCCGACCGTCGGCAGCGCCAGCCTGGAGAACCGCCGCACCGCCTCGCCCCTGCTGACCGGGGCACCCGTGCCGGGTTCCCCGGACCCCTCCCGATCCTCCTGTTCCCGGCCGAGGAGGCTGGCCAGCAGCCAGGCCAGCCCGCCGGCCCAGGCGCCGACGGCGGCCACGTGCAACCACTGGGTCAGCACGTTGAGGGGGCGCAGCGACGAGGGGGTGGCGGCGTGGCCGGCCATGACCTCCAGCAGCATGGTGGCCGCCGCGGCCGCGCCGAGCAGCAGCAGCCGGCGCCGCGCGGCGGGCCTGGCGGCCACCGCGGCGCTGGCCGCCACCGTGGCCACCACCCCAGCGGCCAGCCAGATGAGGCTGCGGCCGGCACCGGTCGACAGCAGCTCGCCGAGGGAGGCCCTGACCGCGGAGCGCTCGGCCGCCACCCGCGCTGCCATGCCGACCACGGCCAGGCCGGCGCCGACCCCGAGCAGCACCGACGCCGGCCCCCGCAGCCGCCCGCGGTCGACCAGCAGGCCGCTGACCGCCGCGCCGAGCAGCAGCACCAGGCCGCAGTAGAGCGCCAGGCGCCCGGCCGTCGGCAGCACCGACGGCGACGGCGTTCCCGACCCGGCGGCGGGCGTGGCCGAGCCGGCGGCCGGAGCGGCCACGCCGACGCCGAACGCGAACGCTCCGCCGGTGACGTGCCCGTCGTCGCGCGACACCACCCGCCAGGTCACCGTATACGTGCCGTCCGGCAGGCTGCGCAGCGGCAGGGCCAGCGCCAGCGGCTTGCCCGGCACCGGCTGGACCTTGCCGGTGGCGACCGGCCGGCCGTCGGAGTCCAGCAGCTGCGCGCTCGACAGCCGCGGCTCGGGCCGCTCAGTGAAGACGAGCACGACCTGGCTGGGGGCCTTGTCCACCGAGGTGCCGTCGGCCGGGTCGGAGGAGCGCAGCAGCGCGTGCGCGCCCGCCGCCGGCCCGGTCGCCACCAGCCAGGCGACGGCCAGCAGGGCCAGCGCCGCCGGTCGCGGCAGCCGCGCGCGCCTGACCCGCCAGCCGGACATGCCGGGCATCCTAGGCCCGCCGGCGCAGGGCGAACGCGCCGGCGCCGATCGCGGCCAGCAGGCCGGCCGCGCCGACCACCAGCCCGGCGACCGCCAGGTTCCGGGCCGAGTCGGTCCGGTCGCTCGCCTTGGCCAGGGCGGCGCTGGTGCGCGCCGCGTCGCGCTGGGCCAGGGTGGCGAGCTGGCCGGTGGTCGGCTCCTTGTTGGGGTACTGGGCCGTCGACGGGTCGGTGACCTCGTCGAACCCGGTCGGGGAGCTGGTGAAGGACTGGTCGACCTTCTGGCCCTTGATCGACCCGGTGAAGTGGAAGGTGTACTTGCCCGGGGCGGTCGGGATGAACCAGCCGCGGTAGTCGCCCGGGATGCCGAACTCGCCGATCTCGAAGTTCGGCTCCAGCGCCAGGTTCATGGGGTCGCCGTCTTCGGTGCTGACGGCGACCTTGAGGGTGTCCTTCAGGTCGGTGACCGGCTTGTCCTTCGCGTCGGCCAGCAGCAGCTGGACGCTGTTCTTCTCGCCGGCGTAGGCGGGCTCCTCGCCGAAGCCGACCGCGAAGTGGTACTTGCCGACCTCCCGCTCCTCGTGGGCGGCGGCCGGCAGCGCCAGCAGCGGCAGTAGCAGGCCGGCCAGGGCGGTGGCGGCGGCCACCTGCACGATTCGTCTGCGCACGTCGGTCTCCCTCCGTGGTGCATGCACTCGGATACCCGACCGTCGGCCGGTCGGGTGGCGCGCTTGACCAGGCCCGCTAGGCGGGCGGCGCGCGGCCGCCGAGGCCGGCGGCGAGCAGGCGGGAGGGGCGGGCGAGGACGGCCGGGCGGGGCCGGCGGACGGCGGCCGGGCGGGGCCGGTAGGGCCGCCGCAGGGCGCGGCCGGCCGCCAGGGCGGCCCGGCCGGAGAGGGTGAGCACGGTCGCCAGCACGGCGGCGACCAGGATCTGGACGAGCATCCCGGCGGCCAGCAGGCGGGCGTCGAGCAGGGTGGTCAGCGGCGCGGCGGCGGCGGCCCGCTCGAGCACCTCCTGGACCAGGAAGATCGAGACCTGCAGCAGGGCCAGGCGCACCGCCAGCCGGCTCAGCGGCTCGCCGGGGTGGGGCGGGCCGGGGCGCAGGCCGGCGCGGAAGCGGCCGGTGACGGTGGCGCCGAGCGACACCAGGCCGAGCACCAGCGCGGCCGCGATCGCCGCCGGCCAGTACGCGTGCCCGGTGGCGGCCAGCAGCGCGAACCGCGCGCCGGGCTCGGGGACGGTCAGCACGTAGGCGAGCGCGTGCCCGGCCACCGCCCCGGCGACCGCCGCGCCGGCCAGCGGGAGCCGTCGCAGGCTCGCGCGCAGCTCCATCTGCTTCTTACGATACGCGACCAGCGCGGTTGATTCCCGGTTTCAAATCGAGACGCGAGCCTGGTTCGTTGCGTCGAGCGGGACGATGGCCCATGGTGCAGGGAAGGGCGTCGCGCCCGTCACGGCGGCCGTGGTGGCCCCCGGGCCTCTTCCCGTGTCCGCCCGGGGGCCACCCGGTCCACTGTCCCTGGTACAGGTACCCGGTTGGGGTATACTGGCGTCTCTCCTGCTGAGTGGGGGTGAGGCGAGGATGCGCGGCTACAGCGGGCACAAGGACGAGGTGCGGCGGCGGCTGCGGCGGGTCGAGGGCCAGGTCCGCGGCCTGCAGCGGATGGTGGACGAGGACGCCTACTGCATCGACGTGCTGACGCAGATCTCGGCGGCGACCCGGGCGCTGCAGTCGGTCGCCCTGGAGCTGCTGGACGACCACCTGGGCCACTGCGTGCGCGAGGCGATCGCCTCCGGCGGCCCCGAGGCCGAGGCGAAGGTCGCCGAGGCGTCGGCGGCGGTCGCGCGCCTGGTCCGCTCGTGAGGTCGGCGGGGCTCCCGCGATGAACCTGCTGCTGGACGGCCTGCGCGAGGGCTTCTTCATGTTCTGGGAGACGGTCTGGGCGCTGGTGCTCGGCTTCGCCATCTCCGGCGCGGTGCAGGCGTTCGTCTCCCGCGAGGAGATGCGGCGCGCGCTCGGCGACCACCGCCCGGTCACCGTGCTGCGGGCCAGCGGCCTGGGCGCGGTCTCCTCCTCCTGCTCCTACGCGGCCACCGCCATGGCCAAGTCGCTGTTCCAGAAGGGCGCGGACTTCCTGACCGCCATGGTGTTCATGTTCGCCTCCACCAACCTGGTCCTGGAGCTCGGCATCGTCCTGGTGATCCTGCTCAGCTGGCAGTTCGCGGCGGCCGAGTTCGTCGGCGGGCCGATCATGATCGCCCTGCTGGTGCTGGTCGGCGCCAGGGTGCTGCGCCCGGCCCTGGTCGAGCGGGCCCGCCGGCGGTTGCGGAGCGGGCAGGCCGGCGGGCGGGACGGGCACGACCACGGCCAGGCGGCGGCGCGGCAGGGGCCGTGGCGGAAGCGGCTGCGCTCGCGGGCCGGCTGGGCCGACGCCGCCGGCTACACGATCGCCGACCTGACCATGCTGCGCCGCGAGCTGGTGGTCGGCTACCTGGTCGCCGGGTTCCTGGCCGCGCTGGTCCCGACCGGCGTGTGGGACGCCGTCTTCTGGCACGGCCACGGGGTCTGGACCAGCGTGGAGAACGTGCTGGTGGGCCCGTTCATCGCGGTGATCAGCTTCGTCTGCTCGATCGGCAACGTGCCGATGGCGGCGGCGCTGTGGCACGGGGGCATCAGCTTCGGCGGGGTCGTCAGCTTCGTGTTCGCCGACCTCACGAGCGGACCAGGCGCGCGACCGCCGCCGACGCCTC
>DASQWY010000066.1:0-4365 GCA_035640005.1 Actinomycetes bacterium | reverse complement strand
GACGGTGTGCTCGCTGATGACCAGGGCGGCGGCGACGTCGCGGTTGGTCCTGCCGGCGGCGACCAGGCGGAGCACCTCGGCCTCGCGCGCGCTCAGCCCGCCGGGCAGCTCCTCCCGCCCGCCGAGCAGCGCGGCGGCCCTGGCCGCGTCGCCGGCGGCGCCGAGCCGCTCGAACGCGGCCAGGGCCGCCCGCAGCTCCAGCAAGGCGTCCTCCTCGCTGCCGGCGCGGCGCAGCGCGGCGCCGTACAGCGTCCGCGCCTGGGCGGTCTCGTAGGGGAGCCGCAATTCCTGCCAGGTCGCGCAGGCGGCGCGCAGCCGCTCGCACGCGCCCGGCAGGTCGCCCTCGGCCAGCCGCAGCGCCCCGCACGCGGTCGCCGCCGCCGCGGCCAGCGCTGGGGTGCCGAGCTCGCCGGCGAGCTCCTCCAGCTCGTGGTTCGCCTGCCGGGCGGCGTCGAGGTCGCCGGCGGCGAGCGCGACCTCCACCTGGGCCGCCAGCAGTCGCGCGCGGCGCGGCCGGCTCGTCAGCTCGTCGGCGACCGCGACGCGCAGCCCGCTCATGGCGGCCTCCGACTTGCCCTGGGCGAGGCGGAGCAGGGCCAGCCCGGGCTGCGGCTGCAGGCCGAGCTCGTGCGCGCGGGCGAAGGCGTCCTCGGCGCCGGCGAGGTTGCCGATGCGGCGGCGGATCTCGCCGGTCTCGTAGAACGCCCTGGCGGCGACCCGCGGGTTGAAGCTCAGCTCCCGGGCGGCCCGCGAGGCCTCGGCCTCGGCCTCTGGCCACGCCCCCCGGAGGCTCGCTGCCTCGGCGCGGTTGACCCGGCAGAACCCCGGGAACGGCGCCTCCGGCGGCAGGGACTCGCACCACTGCCTGGCCGCCTCGTTCCATTCGCCGAGCCGCCCGACGTCGCTGACCTCCAGGCACGCGGCGATGACGTTGCAGTAGACGATCCCGGTGAAGAAGGTGCCGAGCTCGCCGGCGACCACCGAGGTCATCGCCTCGTCCAGCAGCGCCATGCCCTCCGCGACCCTGCCCAGGTCGATCAGGGCGAGCCCGTGCAGGTGGATCCCCATGGTGGTGAGGTCCGGGTCGCCGAAGCGGAGGCCGACCTGGGTGACCCGCTCCGCGAGCGCGGCCGCCCCGGCGGCGTCGCCGCGCGCCCGGGCCATGCTCGCCTCGATCCCCGCCACGTGGCCGTGCTGGACGCGTTCCGGCTGCCCGCGCAGCAGCCGCTGCGCGCGCATGAGCCAGCCGCCCGCCAGCGCCGCCTCGCCGCGCAGGAAGTGCTCCATGCACAGGCGGCCCGCGCACCCCGCCGCGCGCGGGTCGTCCCCGGCGGCCACGTAGCCGGCGTAGGCCCGCTGCCGGGTGGCGATCGACTCGTCGGGCCTGGACAGCCACCAGGCGGCGTCGGCCAGGGCCTCCAGGTCGGCGGGCCCCAGGCGGGCAGGGTCGACGGCGCTGAGCTCCCCGTACGCCTCGGCCCAGGACTCCCGCTGGACGGCGTCCCGGGCGCGTTCGACGTCGGCGATCCGCCCGGCCACGACCCCTCCTCCCGACGGCTTGCGTGCCCATAGCTTAGGGCCTGCGGGCCTGGCCTGGTCAGGCGGGGTAGACGGTGACCTCGGTGGCCTTGACCGACGCCCACACCGGGCCGCCGTCGGCCAGGCGCAGCTCGGCGGCGGCGGCGGGGGTGACCTCGGCGACGACCGGGACGGCGCCGGCCACCCGCACCCGGATCCGGTCGCCGAGGGTCTCCAGGGTGTCGGCGGTGCCGGCCCAGACGTTGCGGGGCGTGCCCTCGGGCCGCTGGCGGTGCAGGGCGACCGCGTGCGGGTGGACGGCGGCGAGCACCTGGCCGTGGTGGCCGTCGGGGAGGTGCAGGGTGCCGCCGCCGGCGAGCTGGACGGTGTGGCCGTCGGCGTGGCCGCGGAACAGGTTGACGCCGACCAGCTCGGCGACGTAGCGGGAGCGCGGGCGGGCGCTGACCTCGGCGGCGGTGCCGGTCTGGGTGACGCGGCCGCCCTCCAGCACGACCAGCCGGTCGGCCAGGGCCATCGCCTCCAGCGGGTCGTGGGTGACCAGCAGCCTGGTCCCGTCGAAGGAGGCCAGGTGGCGGCGCAGGTCGCGGCGGACCTCGGTGCGGCTGGCGGCGTCCAGGGCGGCCAGCGGCTCGTCCAGCAGCAGCAACCGCGGGTCGCAGACCATCGCCCTGGCCAGCGCGACCCGCTGCGCCTGGCCGCCGGACAGCGCCCGCGGGCGGGCGCCGGCGTGCTCGTCCAGCCCGACCCGCCACAGCCAGGCGGCCGCGCGCCGGCGGGCCTCGCTGCGGGGTACGCCGCGGGCGCGCAGCCCGAAGGCGACGTTCTCCAGCGCCGACAGGTGCGGGAACAGCAGGTAGTCCTGGAACACGAAGCCGACCGGCCGGCGCTCGGTCGGCACCCGCACCCCGGCGGCGGCGTCCTCCAGCACCGTCCCGTCCAGCACGACCCGGCCGGCCCGCAGCGGCACCAGCCCGGCGAGGGCGCGCAGCAGGGTGGTCTTGCCGGCGCCGTTCGGTCCCAGCAGCACCACCAGCTCGCCGCTGGCGACCGCCAACTCGGCCCGCAGCCGCAGCCGGCCGAGCGCCAGCTCCACCTGGGCGTGGAGGCTCACGCGACCGGGAACCAGCGGTCGCGGAGGGCGACCAGCACCGCCAGGGAGATGGCCAGCAGCACCAGGCTGAGCGCGATCGCCGCCCGCAGGTCGGTCTCCAGGGTCAGGTAGACGGCCAGCGGCATCGTCTGGGTGACCCCGGGCAGGTTGCCGGCGAAGGTGATGGTGGCGCCGAACTCCCCCAGCGCCCGTGCCCAGCACAGGGCGATCCCGGCGCCAAGGGAGGGGGCGATCAGCGGCAGGGTGACCCGCCGGAAGGTCGTCCAGCGGCCCGCGCCGAGGGTGGCGGCGGCGTCCTCGAAGCGCCGGTCCATCGCCCGCAGCCCGGCCTCGGTGGTGATGACCAGGAACGGCATGGCCACGAACGCCTCGGCCAGGACCGCGCCGGCGGTGGTGAACGGCAGGGTGATCCCGAACGCGCGGTCCAGCCACTGGCCGAGCAGGCCGCGGCGGCCGAAGGCCAGCAGCAGCGCCACCCCGCCGACCACCGGCGGCAGCACCATCGGCAGGGTCACCATCGCGCGCACCAGGTTGCGGCCGGGGAAGGCGACCCGGGCCAGCAGCCAGGCCAGCGGCACCCCCAGCAGCAGCGACAGCGCCACCGCGCCCAGCGAGCAGACCAGCGACAGCCGCAGCGCCTGCAGCACCCGGGGCGCGGCCAGCTCGGCGCCGAGGCCCCGCCACGGGGTCCGGCCGAGCAGGCCGACCAGGGGGACGGCCAGGAAGGCGACGGCCAGCGCGGCCGGCACGGCGAACAGGGCCGGCGTCCTGTCCCCGCCGCCGGCGGTCACGAGGTCGGCGGCGGCAGGAACCCGTAGCTTCGCAGCACCTGCTGTCCCTGGTCGGAGCGGACCAGGTCCATGAACGCCTGCGCCTTGTCCTGGAGCTTGCCGGCCTTGACGGTGGCGATCGGGTAGGTCGCGAGCACGTTCTGCTCCCTGGGGACGTCGACGCCCTCGACCTTGTCGCCGCCGGCGGTCACGTCGGTGACGTAGGCGATGCCGGCGTCGGCCTCGCCGAGGGCGACCTTGGTGACCACCGCCTTGACGTTGTCCTCCTGCGACACCGGCTCGACGGTCAAGCCCGCCCGGCCGAGGGCCTGCTGGGCGTACTTGCCGGCGGGCACCTCGGGGGCGGCCAGCACCACCTTCAGGTCGCCGCGGGCCAGGTCGGCGAGCCCCTTGACGTGCTTGGGGTTGCCCTTCTCGACCACGATCTGCAGCAGGTTGCTGGCGAAGTTCTGCGGCGTGGCGACCAGGTCCTTGACCTTGTCCATGTTGGTGGTGTCGGCCGAGGCGAACACGTCGGCGGGGGCGCCCTGCTGGATCTGGGTGGCCAGGGCCTGGCTGCCGGCGAAGTTGAAGGTGACCCTGGTGCCGCCGTTGGCGGCGGTGAAGTCGCCGCCGAGCTTGGTGAACGCGGCCGTCAGCGAGGCGGCCGCGAACACCTTCAGCTCGCCGGACGACCCGGAGGAACCGCCGGAGGACCTGCCGCCGCCGCAGGCGGCGAGCAGGGCGGCGACCACCGCCAGCGCGGCGGCCGGGCGGATCCACGACCGGAGCATGGGACCTCCTCTATGCGGGCGAGGGCAGCTCGACCACCACGTTGGTCGCCTTGACCACGGCGACCGCCAGCATCCCCGGGCTCAGGCCCAGCTCGTCGGCGGCCTCCCGGGTCATCAGCGACACCACCCGGTGCGGGCCGGCCTGCAGCTC
>DASQWY010000065.1:0-2244 GCA_035640005.1 Actinomycetes bacterium | reverse complement strand
ACGCCCACGCCCGGGCGGTCGAGCTCGTCCCCGCCCAGCCGCCGACCCGGCTACGGGCCCGGGTGACCGCCGCCATCGCGCAGGCGCTGGTCAATGCCAGGCGGCCGGCGGAGGCGCGCCGCTGGTGCGACGAGGCCCTGGCGGCCGCCCGCGGCGCCGGCAGCGCCGACGAGGAAGCCGACGTCCTGGTCACCCTTGGCATGGTCGAGCAGTACGACGACCCGACGAGCGCCTGCACGCGGTTCGCGGTGGCTCGGGCGCACGCGGCCGCCGCCGGCAATCCGGAGATCGAGCTGCGGGCCCTGTACGACCTCGCCGAGGTGTCGAGCCAGCTCGGCGACCTGGCGTCCGCGTGCGCCGCCTTCGACGAAGCCACCGAGCTGGCCGAGCGGTCCGGCCATGGCTGGTCGGGGATGAGGATCTTCCTGCGCCGCGGACAACTCAAGGCCCGCTACCGGACCGGTGACTGGGACGAGTGCGAGCGGCTGATCGCGGACGTTCCGGAGTTGACGACCCTGGCCGTCGCCGAGGTGGTCGCGCATGGGCTCGGGGTGCTGGTGGCCCGCGCGCGACCGGTAGCCCCGGTGCGGCTGCGGCAGCTCGCCGGGCTCGCCGGCGCCGATCCGGTCCTTGACCGGGAGGTGGCCGTCTGGGAGGCCGAGCTGGCCGGCTGGCGAGGCGACCTGGAGGAGGCGAGGTCGGCCATCCGGCGGGGCCTCACCGCCGCCGACGCGGTCGAGGTCTTCGACCAGGCGTTGGAGGGTACCTGGGTGGCGATGAACGGGCTCTCGGTCGAGGCCGACCGGGCAGAACAGGCCCGTGCCGCAGGCGATGCCGCGACCCTGGCCGACGCCACCGCGGTCGGACGGGCGCTCCTCGAGCGGGTCCGCGCGGACGCCGAGCAGGCACGCGGGGCCGCTCTGGTCCATGACGTGCACGTCCGCGGCCGGCGCGCCAAGGCGGAGGCCGAGTGGACCCGCCTCCAGGGTCGTTCCGACCCGGCGCGCTGGCAGGCCGCCGTCGAGGCCTTCTCCTACGGCCACGTCTACGCGGTGGCTCGCTGCCAGTGGCGGCTGGCGGAGGCGCTGGCCGGCGCCGGCGACCGTGAGCAGGCCACCGCGGCCGCGCGGGCGGCGCACGCGACCGCGACCAGGCTCGGGGCGGCGCCGCTGCAATCGGCCCTGGAAGCGCTGGCCCGCCGTGGCCGCCTCGACCTCGGCGCCGGGCTGCCTGCGCAGCGGGCGCTGGCCGGTCTGACCCCACGTGAGCTGGAGGTGTTGCGCCTGCTGGTGGAGGGGCGCTCCAACCGCCAGATCGCCGAGCAGCTGTTCATCAGCGGCAAGACCGCCAGCGTGCACGTGACCAACCTGCTGGCCAAGCTGGGCGTGCACAGTCGCCTGGAGGCCGCCGCCGTGGCGCGCCGCCTCGGGTTGGGCCAGCCCGCCGGGCTCGAAAGTTAGGGCGCCCCTGGGCCGGCGACCTAAGGTCTTCACCTCAGGACCGGCCGGCCCCCTTACCCCTAGCGTCCGGACCATCAGCGGCGACCGACGCCGCTGGACCGCTAGGAGGTAGCCATGTCCAAGCTCGCCCGCGCCCTGGCGCTCGCGGCCATGCTGGCGGCCATGAACCTGGCCGGCGTGACCGCCGTCGCCCACGCCCAGCCCGCCGAGCACACCACCATCCAGCCCACGTCGCAGCGGCCGTCCGACGGGGACGCGACCCTGCAGCGGCTGCTGGCCCGGGAGCGGTCGTCCATCCCCAACGGAGACCCCGCCCAGGCCCTGTCGACCGGCCCGGTGCAGCCCGCCGAGCCCAGCGGGCAGCCCGGCTGGTTCACCCCAGCCCTCACGGTGCTGGCCGCAGTGCTGGCGCTGGTCGCCGGGGTCGCCGTGATGGCCGCCCGTCGCGCCAGCCACAGCCAACGCGCCGGGCAGGCGGCCTGACCACACCGGTCGACCCGACCACCAGAAGGAGTCAGCAATGCGACGGATCGTCGTCGTCGCGCTCGGCGCGGCGCTGCTCACCACCACCATCCTGGTCGTCCGCGGCGTGGCCGCCGGGCCCACCCACCCGGCGGCAGCGGCCAACGCCACCGGTGACGATGGCCGCCTGGCCGGCCAGCTGGCCGCCGCCAGGCTGGCCACCGCCCGCTACGCCACCAACCTGCACGCCGCCAAGGCCGCCGGCTACCGGATCCTCACCCGCACGATCCCCGACATGGGCTGGCACTTCCTCAACCCCACC
>DASQWY010000064.1:0-6730 GCA_035640005.1 Actinomycetes bacterium | reverse complement strand
CAGGCCATCAGCGGGCCGCTCTTGGTCGCGGTCGTCCTGGGCGTAGCCGTCGCCGTCGGCCTGTGGTGGCTGTACTTCGACGTGGCGTCGCTGGCGGCCGAGCATCGACTCATCGAGGCGCGAGGCCAGGCCAGGGTCAGGCTGGCCGTAGAGGCCTACACCTATGGGCACTTCCCCGTCGTTGCCGGCATCGTGCTCGCCGCCCTGGGCATGGAGGGCGTGCTGGCCCACGCGGATCAGTCAGGGCCGTTGGGCGGCTTCTATGCGGCGGCGCTGTTCGGCGGAGTGGCGCTGTACCTGGCCGGATACTTGCTGTTCAAGCGCCGCATGGACGGCGTGCTGAGCCTCCCCCGACTGATGGCGGTCTGCGTGTTCTTGGCGGCCCTGCCAGCCGCCGCCGTCCTCCCACCGCTTGTCGGGCTGGCCGGCTTGGTGCTGATCCTGGCCGCCCTGATCGTCGTCGAGACCACTCTGTATGCGCAGACCCGACGCGACCTACGCGGCGCATAGTCCCCAATAGCGCGTCGGGCGCCGTGGGCGGTTGTCAGGCATTGGTTGAGGGCGGCCGGACCGGGATGCGGACCCGCAGCACGGTTTCACCCGGTCGGGAGTCGATGCTGATCGTGCCACCATGGCGCTCCACGACGATGCGTCGTGCGATGTCGAGGCCAAGGCCGGTGCCTTTGCCCACGTCCTTGGTGGTGTAGAAGGCCTCGAACGCGCGACTCGCCACCTGTGGTGGCATACCGGGGCCGGTGTCGCCGATCTCGACGACTACGCTGTCTTCCTCGACGTGGGTCGCCACCCGCAGCGTGCCCCTGCCGTCCATGGCGTCGACCGCATTGTCGATCAGGTTGGTCCACACCTGATTGAGCTCGCCGGCGTACGCCTCGATCCGGGGAACGTCGGCGCTGTAGTCGCGCAGGACCGTGACACCGTCGCGCAGCTTGTGCCCCAGCATCGTCAGCGTGCTGTCGAGGCCGTCCGTCACGTCGATCCGCTGCATCGATGCGCGGTCCAGTTGCGAGTAGGACCTGACGGCGGCGACGAGGTCGGAGATGCGCCGCGTCGACGCCTTCACCTCGCCGAGCAACGTGGCGACCGAGAAGGTGCTCGCCACCCACTCCAGGCCCGGCGCAAGAGCTGATCCCTCGAGGATGGATGCCGCCCGCGCGCACCAGGCGAGATCGACCCCGGCGGCGGCGAGCGGCGCGGCGATGGCCCACGCGCGCACGACGCCGTGGCGGGCGAGCCACGACGAGAGCGCCTGCTCGCGGTCGGCGCGGACCAGCGGGTCAGGATCCGCCGCCGGGCGCTCGACCTCACGCCGCAGCGCGTCGAGGGCGGCGAACTGCTCGGCCGAAAGCCCAACGTGGGCGAGCCGACCCAGGGACGAGACCAGCGCCGCACAGGCGGTTTCGAGGGCGTCGACCGCCCGGGTGGCGGCGGATGCCGGGTTGTTGATCTCGTGCGCGAGGCCGGCGGCGAGCGTGCCGAGGGTGACGAGGGACTCGCGCTGCCGTGCGGTCGACTCGATCGAGCGTGCCGTGTGGTAGAGCCCCTGGATGAGGTGGGCGCCGAACGGGAACCAGGCGATGGACCGCTGGCGGAGCACCTCGGCCGGCACCCGGAGCAGCCGACCGGCGGTCGCTCCCCGGCCGGTCGCGAGGTAGACGCCGTGCTCGTCCCAGGCGCGGAACCCGCCGGCCCAGCGGCCCGGCACGTCCATCCTGGCGACCACGGTGTCCTCGCGGCCGACGTGGCGGATGAGGTCGATGGCCCCGTCGACGAGCACCCACCAGAAGTCGGCGTGCTCACCCTCGCGGAACACCTCGACCCCGGGCTCGATGCGAACCTCGGTACCGCCCTCGACCAGTTCGGCGAGCTGGTTGTCGGTCAGGCCGTCGAAGATGCTCAGCGGGCGGAGCTCGTCGGCGCGCATCAGATCGTGGCCAGGTAGCGGTGCACGAGGTAGATCGACATGGCACCCTCGCCGACGGCCGACGCGACCCGCTTCATCGAGTCGAGGCGAACGTCGCCGGCGGCGAACACGCCCGGCACGCTGGTCTCCAGGGCGAGCGGCGGGCGCGTCAGCGGCCACCGCTGTGCGAACGCGGGGACCAGCAGGTCTTGACCGGTGACGACGAACCCCTTGGGGTCGCGGACCACGTCGGGGCCGAGCCACTCGGTGCGGGGCGAGGCGCCGATGAAGACGAACAGCCAGCTCGACGAGACCTCCTCCGTGGCGCCGGAGTCCCTGTCGGCGAGCGTCAGCGCCTCGAGGTGGCCGTCGCCCCGGCCCGCCACCACCTCGCTGCGATAGCGGACCGCGACGTTCGGCGCCGCCGTGATCCGCTCCACGAGATAGCTGGACATCGTGTCCGTGAGCGTGGCGGCCCGCACGACCAGCACCACCCGCTTGGCGAAGCGGGACAGGTTGAGCGCGGCCTGGCCCGCCGAGTTGGCGGCCCCGACGACGTAGACCTCGTCGCCCTGGCACTGGCTCGCCTCGCCGGCGTTCACGCCGTAGTAGACGCCCCGGCCGGTGAGCTCCTCCAGCCCCGCCGCCTCGAGCCGTCGGTAGGACACCCCGGTCGCCACGATGAGCGCCCGCGCCTCGATCTCCCCCGAACCGTCCAGGAGCACGGCGCGCACCGGACCCCGGGCCTCGAAGCCGACGACGTCGCGGGCAAGGACCATCTCGGCACCGAAGCGAGCAGCCTGGGCGATGGCGCGATAGGTGAGGTCGGAGCCGCTCAGGCCCTTCGGGAACCCCAGGTAGTTCTCGATCGCCGCGCTCTGGCCCGCCTGGCCCCCAGGAGCCTCGCGCTCGACGACCACGGTGCTCAGGCCCTCGGACGCCGCGTACACCGCGGCGGCCAGGCCGGCCGGTCCGCCACCGACGATGCACACGTCGTACAGGGGCTGCTGCGCGGACGTGCGCAGCCCCAGCGCGCCCGCCAGGCCGAACGTCGACGGCGAGCGAAGCGCGCCGCCGTCCGGGACGAGCACCAATGGGAGGTCCGCCGGCGCCGCCTGGGCGAGGTCGAGCAGCCGCTGGGCCTCCGCGTCGCGCTCGACGTCGTACCAGCGGTAGGGCACGTAGTTTCGGGCCAGGAACATCTTGATGTCGTGGCTGCGGTCCGACCACCGATGCCCCACCACCCGCACCTCAGCGGTGTGGTCCGGGTTGGCCTGCCGCCAGTCGCCGAGCAGGTCGTCGGTGACGGGGTACAACCGTTCCTCCGGAGGATCCCACGGCTTGAGCAGGTAGTAGTCGAGGCCGATGTCGTTGATCGCCTTGATGGCGACATCGGTGTCGGCGTACGCCGTGAGCAGCAGGAACTTCGCGCCCGGCGCATGGGCGCGCGCCTGCTCCAGCAGCTCGATACCGGTCATTCGCGGCATCCGCTGGTCCGCGGCAATCAACGCCACCGGCTCGTCGCGCAGGGCGAGCCTGGTCAGCACGTCCAGCGCCTCCGCGCCCGACGTCGCGCCGACGACGCGGTAGTCGGCGCCGTACTGGCTGGCCAGGTCGCGGGTGATCGCCGCCGAGACATTGGGATCGTCGTCGACCGTCAGGATGGTCGGCTTGCTCATGAGCTCAGCCTAGGCGAGCCGGTCGATCCTCGCCGCGATGATGAAGTCGTTGCGGCTCAGGCCCCCGACGGTGTGCGTCCAGGACCTGACGACCACCGATCCCCAGGTCACGGTCAGCTCGGGATGATGGAACTCGCGTTCGGCGAGCAGCGCGACCCTGGTGGCGAAGCCGAAGGCATCCCGGAAGTCGCCGAAGCTGAACTCCCGGCTGAGCCGGCTGGTGCCGTCCCGCTGCCAGGCCCGATCCACCTGGGCGTGCAGCTGTTGGGCCTCCTCCTCGGCCAGTGGCGGGGCGCCCTCGGGGTACTCCACGGGGTGCTGTTGATGAAGCGGCCGTGCCTGGGTCATCCGTCGCTCCTTGCCGTCGGCGTCGAACCAGTACACCATTCGGTCGAGAGAGGTGGCTGCAACGAGGCAGGGCGAGTCGCAGGGAAGAGAGCGCATCCCCACCTGAGGGGCGGGCCTGCTCAGCGAGGTCCGACACCGTTTCCAAGCAGAGAGCGACTGGACGGGCGCTCCTCCTGCCTCCGCAGCGGTTCGGCAGCGGATGCACCACGCTGGGGGTCCCAGCGTCAGGCAATGCTCGCGAGGATCGCCCGCGCGAGCTCCCTGGGGCGGGTGAACTGCGGCCAGTGGCCGGTGGGCAGGTCGACGTACCCGACGTCGCGGAGCTTGGCGAACTCCCGCACCGGCGCCAGGTCCCGCTCGATCCACCCGCGGAGCACCTCGCTGCTGAACTCGGTCGAGATGACGGTGACGGGCACGTCGTAGCGACGCTCGTCGGAGAGCTGCTGCGGGTCGCTGGTGACGCGCGCGGGCGACGGGATCGCGCGCTCGCGGAAGGCCGCGCGCAGCTCGTCGCCGAGGCCGGCGAGCTCCTCCTCCTCGAAGGCCGACCAGTCCGGCAGCGGGACCTCGCCGTTCTCCGCCGAGAACCCGTCGACGAGGGCCAGCCCGTCGCCGGTGGGGAAGCCACCGACGTAGACCGCCCGGGCGACGCGGTCGGGCCGCGCGTCGACCGCGGCGTAGGCGATCCCGCACCCGGCGGAGTGCCCCACGAGCACGACCTGGCCGCCGGGGCCGCAGGAGTCGATCGCCTCGACGACCGCGTCGACGTGGTCGCGCAGGGTGATCCGCGAGCGGTCGGCGCCCTTCGACTCCATGCCGGGCAGCGTGAGCACGTGCGCGCGGTGCCCCGCCTGCTCGAGGACGGGAACGACCTGGTCCCACGACGAGCCGTCGAGCCACAGGCCGGGAACCAGGATGACGTCCATGGCCGAAGGCTAGTCCATGCCCCTGACACCAGGCGAGGGCCGGCCGGCCAGCCTCAGATCCGCGCGACCCCGAGGCGCTCGGCGGGGGTCTGTCGGCGGGCGGCCTTGCGGTAGCGGCCGGGGCTCTGGCCGCGGGCCCTGGTGAACGCGCGGTTGAAGGCGTACTCCGACCGGTAGCCGACCTCGCCGGCGATGCGGGCGACCGGCGCCTCGGTGTCCTGCAGCAGGCGGGCGGCCGTGTCGATGCGCAGGCGGGTGATGTAGGCGCCGAGCGGTTCGCCGGTGAGCGCCCGGAAGCGCTGCTTGAGCGCGGAGGCGGACACCCCCACCCGGGCCGCCAGGGTGCCGAGCGTCCATGCGCGGCCGACCTCGGCGTGGACCAGCGAGAGCGCCGCCGCGACGGTCGGGTCGCGCACCGCGCGCAGCCAGCCGGCCTGCCCGGCGGGCACCGGGTCGTGGTCGATCCAGTGGCGCAGCAGGTGGACCAGCAGCACGTCGGCGAGCCGGCTGACCACCCGGGTGGAGCCTGGCCGGCGGTTGGCGACCTCGCGGGCGAGCAGCTCCACCGTCGAGCGGGCCTCCACCGAGGCGGTCTCGCCGGGCAGGTGCAGCACCGCCGGCAGCTGCCCGAGCAGCGGGTGCGGCCCGTCGTGCTGGAACACGTAGCCGCCGCACACCAGCGTGGTGGGCGCGCCGGCGCCGCCGGCGTGGACGTCGCCGACCTCGCCGCTCGGGACCTGCGCGAGCAGGTCGGCCAGTGGCATCGCGGGCGCCGCCGGGTCGTCGTAGAGCGTGTGGCCGTGGCCGTGCGGGAGCAGGGCGACGTCGCCGGTGGCGAGCACGATCGGGTCGGGGCCGCGGTCGAAGCGGATGGTGCAGGAGCCGCGGGCCATCACGTGGAAGGCCGCCAGGTCGACCGGGTCGCAGCGCAGCGCCCAGGGGGCGCCCAGCGTGGCCCGCGCGAACACGGTGCCGCCGGTGCGGGTCGCCTCCAGCACGCTGGCCAGCACGTCGGTCATCCGCGGCAGTCTACAGCGCCAAGATCGGCCCGGGAACCGCCCGGATGATGTCCGATCGGACAAGAACGTGCCCTCATCTGGCATTGTTCGGGCCGGTTGGCTGTCCCTAGGATGCCTGGACCGTGACCGCCAGCCCAGCCGAGGAGGCCCAGCCGAGGAGGCCCAGCCGATGTCCACCGTGCAGCGCAACAAGGACACCCTCTCCCAGCTGTACGAGCAGGTGTTCAACCGCGGCGACGTCGACGCCGCCGACCAGCTGATCACCGAGGACCGCCCGGACCACGACCCGAACCTGCCGCCGGAGATGACCCGGGGCCGGGAGGGCTTCAAGCGCTTCGCCGGCGCCTTCAAGGCCGGCTTCCCCGACGCCACCTTCACCAGCAACGTCATGCTCGGCGAGGGCGAGATGGTGATCTCCTTCAACACCGTCAGCGGCACCCACACCGGCGAGTTCCTCGGCCTGCCGCCCACCGGGCGGCGCTTCGAGATCGCCAACGCCGACGTCTGCCGCTTCTCCCCCGACGGGCTGATCGCCGAGCACTGGGGCGTGCTCGACATGATCGGGCTGCTGCGCCAGCTCGGCGCGGTGCCGCCCGCTCCGTGGCAGCGGTGAGCGGGGCGGTGTGGCCCGGCGGGCGCCGGGCGCGTCATCATGACCCCGGCGCCCACCGAAGCCTGGAGGCCCGCGCTGGTCGGTCCCGACCCGAGACAGCAGATCCGCTTCTGCACCACGCCCACGGGCGTGCGGGTGGCGTACGCGACCAGCGGTCGGGGCCCGGCGCTGCTGGTGCCGGCGGCGTGGATCGGCCACCTCGAGCTGGCGTGGCAGGACCCGGC
>DASQWY010000063.1:0-2495 GCA_035640005.1 Actinomycetes bacterium | reverse complement strand
GGCGCCGAGTCCTGGGCCGCGTTGTGGACGCCGACGCTGGCGTTGGTGGCCCCCGGGCCGCGGGTCACCAGGCACACCCCGGGCCTGCCGGTGAGCCTGCCGTGGGCGGCGGCCATGTGCGCCGCGCCGCCCTCCTGGCGGCAGACCACCAGGCGCACCGGCCCGTCGTGGAGCGCGTCCAGCACCGGCAGGAAGCTCTCACCCGGCACGCAGAAGGCCGTGTCGACCCCGTTCAGCACCAGCTGGTCGACCAGGATCCTTCCACCGTCGCGGACTCGCACCGCCCGACGATAGCAGCGGAGGGGGTCCGGTGGATGCCGCCCTTCAGCAGGAGGGTGGGCGGCTCTGCTGGCTGCCGGAGCTGACCAGGGCGCCCCAGGTGCGCCCGCCGACGATGGAGTCGGCGCGCAGGCGGTGGGCGCGCTGGAAGCGCTGGACCGTGGCTCGGGTGATGGGGCCGAACGCGCCGTCCACCGCCAGGCAGTAGCCGTTGGCGCGCAGGCGGGCCTGCACCGCGCTGACCCCGGCGCCGCGCTGGTTGTACTGGACGGGCAGCATCGCCGGCGAGGACGCGGGCCGCACGCCATAGGGCATCAGGCCCGGCCGCCACATCGAGGCGATCCGGATCGGCACCGAGCGCTTGGCGGCCTCCACGATGCGCCCCGAGCCGAGGTACATGCCGACGTGGCCGATGGTGGCGGGGCTGGCGGTGTTGCTGGCGTAGAAGACGAGGTCGCCGGCGGCCAGGGAGCGCAGCGGGATGTGGTGGCCTGCCTCGTACTGCCAGCGGGCCACCCGTGGGATGGTCACCCCCGCGCTCCGGTAGGCCATCGACGTCAGGCCGGAGCAGTCGTAGCTCGAGGGGCCGTTGCCGCCCCACTGGTAGGGCTTGCCGAGCTGGTCGAGCGCGTAGCGGACGGCGATGGCGGCGGCGGACCCGCGCGCCACGTAGGCGGCCGGGCGGGAGAGCCGCGGCGCGTGCCGTGCCGGCAGCGGCACCACCAGCAGCACGAGCAGGGCGATGAGCAGCCAGCGCCAGGCGCGGGCCGGACGCAGGTTGCGCCTCAGTCGGGGAAGGATCATCGGCGGCACGCTCCTTACTGGTCGGAGCCTGCGCCGGCCCGGAACGGGACCGGACGGCGGGCGCTTCACGACCTGGGCCGTGCCACCCTCGCCGCGTGATCGGCCGGACCGGCAAGGCGCCACTTAAGGGCAAGATGATTAATCGGCTCGATCTGCCCAACGGTTGAGCCCGGGTATGGTGGGACCATGCCTGCTGTGGACACGCCGGTGGCGCCGGCTCGGGCGCTGCGGCGCGCGCGGGTGGCGGTGGTCGTGGCGTTCCTGGTGAGCGGGGCGGGCTTCGCCAACTGGGCGGCGCGGATCCCGGCGGTCAAGGACCACATCGGGCTGTCGACCGGGGAGCTGGGGATCGCGCTGCTCGGCCCGGCGCTGGGGGCGCTGGCGTCGATGCCGGTGGCCGGCGTGCTGATGGTGCGCTACGGCAGCCGCGTGGTGACTCGTGCCTCGCTGGTGGTGTTCTGCCTGGTCCTGCCGCTGCCCGCGCTGGCGCCGTCGCTGCCGGCGCTGGTGGCGGCGCTGGTGCTGTTCGGTAGCAGTGGCGGCGCGCTGGACGTGGCCATGAACGGCCAGGCGGTGGCCGTGGAGCAGCGCTACCGGCGGCCGTTACTGGCCGGCTTCCACGGCATCTGGAGCCTGGGAACGGTGGTCGGCGCGCTGCTGGGCGGCGCCGCCGCGGCGGTGGGGCTGGCGCCGGCGCCGCACCTGGCGCTGGCCGCGGCGCTGCTGCTGGTCCTGGGGGTGACCACGACCCGCTGGCTGCTGCCCTCGAGCGCCGACCGCGCCGAGCGGGGCGGCCCGCGGCTGCGGCGGCCGACGGGCGCGCTGGTGCTGCTCGCCGCCATCGCCTTCTGTGGGCTCCTGTGCGAGGGGGCCGTCTACGACTGGAGCACCGTGTACCTGCGCGACAGCCTCGGCTCCAGCGAGGGCCTGGCGGTCAGCGGCTACGTGGCCTTCACCGCCACCATGACCGCGGGGCGCCTGGTGGGGGACGCCGTGCGCGCGCGCATCGGCTCCCGCCTGCTGCTGGGGGGCGCGGCGGCGCTGGCGTCGGCCGGGCTGTGCGCCGGTCTGCTGGTGGCCGAGCCGGTCTCGGCGGTGGTCGGCTTCGCCCTGCTCGGCGCGGGCCTGTCCTGCCTGGTGCCGATCGTGTTCAGCGCCACCGGCGGGATCAGCGGGGTCAACTCGGGCGCGGCCATCGCGGCCATCTCCACCGTCGGCTACGGCGGCTTCATCGTGGGGCCGCCGCTGATCGGCGCTCTCGGCGAGCTGCTCTCGCTGGCCGCCGGGCTGGGGGTGGTGGTCGCGCTGACCCTGGCGGTGACCGTCATGGCACGGTGGCTCCCCGGTGGGCGAGGTGAGGAAGATGGTGGGCGCTGACTCAGGCTATGCGCGCCCGCGCCTGCTCGACCAGG
>DASQWY010000062.1:0-3391 GCA_035640005.1 Actinomycetes bacterium | reverse complement strand
CGGGTGGGCAGCAGCGCCGCGACCTGGACCCACAGGGCCTCCAGGATGGACCAGGATGGACGATGGCAAGGCAGGCACGAGACCTCCGTGGTGACCGCAGGTGTGAGAGCCCGCTGATCATCACGGCTCGTGCCTGCCTTGCTCCACTTCGCCCTACTGGCGCAGCCTCTTAGCTGAAGCTCACCTTCAGGCTGTACTTGGCGACGCTGCCGCCGAAGCCGTCGACCACCACGTAGTAGGTGCCCGCCGGCCGGCTGGCGATGCTGAAGCTGCTGTCACCGCAGGTGACCACCTGGGCGTTCTGGGAGTTGGCGGCGCCGGACTTCCTGAGCAGGATCACGTCCACGTCGCTGGCGACCCCCGGGTAGCCGGCGATGCTCGACAGGCTCGCCGAGATCTTGCCGGTCGTGCCGGTGGTGATCTGGTACACCTTCTCGAGGCCGGTCTCGGCGCTCAGGAAGGAGTTGCAGGCGGTGTTGCCGCCCGAGACCACCGCGTAGGTGTCCCAGAACGAGTGGCCCTTGTCGGTGGTCTGGCCGGTCTTGGTGGTGTTCAGCGCGAACGCCGTCGCCCCGGTGAGCGGGGTGGTGGCGTCGACGGTGTTGCCGTTCCAGGCGATGCCGAGGTAGGTGTTGGTGCCCGCGTCGAAGCGGTACACGTGGGTGCGGATCTTGTAGGTGCCGCTGACCGGGGCGGTGAAGTCGACCACCTCGGCGGAGTTCTGGAAGCTGGCCGCGGTGGCGACCAGGTTGCCGTTGGGGTCGAACACCTGCAAGTCCAGGTCGGCGTTGAGCAGGTCGCTGGAGCATCCCTGGCTGCTGGACCCCAGGTTGGAGCAGGTGGCGGTCGAGTCCCAGGCGATCACCGCCCGCACCTTGCGGCCGGCCGTGAACGACGCGGTGTTGTCGATGTTGCTGCCGGTCGGGTAGCCCGCGCTGGTGATGAACAGCTGCCGGTAGTTGCCGGGGTTGGCGACGTTCTTGATGGTCTGCTGGGCGTCGATCGCGCCGGCCCCGTCGCGGCAGTCGCCGGCGATCGGCGCGGACGGGCAGTCGCGGTAGTTGCCGCCGTCGACGACGTTGTGGGTGGCGCCGGCCATGACGATCGCCTTGGCCGCCTCCGGGCTGCCGTGGCCGATCTTCTGCTTGAGGTCGGCGACCAGCGCCGAGGTGTCGGGCGCCGAGAAGCTGGTGCCGCAGGTGGAGGCGCCGACCCCGCCGCCGACGGCGGTGGTCTCCACGCCCTTGCAGACGCCGCCGACCAGCTCGCCGCCGGCCGCGGTGACGTCCGGCTTCTCATAGGTGCGGCCGGAGTTGGGGTCGGTGGGGTTGCGCCACTCGGTGAAGCTGGACTCGGTGTCGTCGCCGCGCAGGCCGGTGTTGTGGTCCCAGTAGGCGCCGACCGAGGTGGTGTTCCAGCCGAGGCTGGGCGAGGCGACGTACTGCGAGCCGCCGCAGTTGGGCGTGTTGCCCGAGGAGACCACGAAGTTCGGCGCGAACGCCTTCTGCATGTAGTCGACCCAGCGGCTCTCGAACGTCTGGCTGCCGCTGCTGCAGCCGCCCCAGCTCATGTTGATGGCGTCGGCGCCGTTGCTGACCGCCCACAGCGCCGAGTTCACCATCGCCACCGGGTTGCCGAAGCTGTTGAAGTTGGCCGAGAGGATCTGGCCGACGTTGTAGGCCCCGCCACGGCGCCAGTTGTGGGTGGAGGCGATCACGCCGGCGACGTGGGTGGCGTGGCCGCCCTCGGTGTTGATGTCCGGCGCGCCGGGGTTCCAGTAGGTGACCCCGTGGGTGGCGTTGTTCAGGAACGGGTTGACGTTGTCGACCCCGTCGTCCTCGTGCACCGCCACCTTGCCGCCGGCGCCGTTGGCCAGCGACCAGGCGTAGGGGTAGCGGTTGGAGGTGGCGGAGTCGTCGATCATGACCCGCAGGTTGCCGGCGACCAGGTTGACGGCGGAGACGTCGGCGCGCCCCTCCAGGGCCCGGACCTGGCTGGCGTCCAGGTTGGCGAACACCACCGGGACGCCGTCGGGCAGCCGCGGGGTCCCGCCCTGGGCGCGGACGGCGGCGGCCAGCGGCAGCTGCGCCGCCCGCGCCATCGCCTTGACCGCCTCGACCCCGCCCGGCTGCCTGCCGACGCGGCCGGGGTCGGGGAAGGCGGCCCACAGGGCGACCGGGGCGCTGCGGGCCGGGTCGGCCCGCAGGCGGCCGTTGAGGGCGAGGTCCTCCTTGCCGACGGCCGCGCGCAGGGCGTGCAGCTCGCTGCCGAGCGCGCCGGCCGGGGCGGCGAGCGCCCGGGTCGCGCGGTCGAGGCTGACCCCGAACAGCCGGCCGTCGCTGGCCGCCACCTTGTAGTCGACCAGGTCGACGCCGGTCAGCGGCAGGTGCGAGCCGGCCCGCTCCACGATCGCCAGCCGGCTCAGCGGGATGCCCTGGTCGCGGGACACGCTCGCCAGCGCCCGGTTGTCGAGGTCGGATGGGCTCAGCGCCGACGCGCCCGCCGGCGTGAGCGTGAGCAGCCCACCGGCCAGCACGGCCAGCACGGTGCCTGCCACGAACGATCTGCTGCGCACTACGGTCCCCCCTTGGTCGTGCGGACTGAACACGTGTAGTGACGCAGGCTCACGCTATGCAGTCAGTGCTGCGCGGCACACCTCGGGTATGACGAACGTCACAACCCTGTCGGGCGTAGCGATCCCGACTAGCGGTCGGTGACCAGCAGGCGGCCGTCGCCGCCGACGGCCAGGGAGCGGCGCCCGGCGAGCAGGTCGAGCAGCTCGGCGCCGACCAGGTCCCGGCGCCAGCCCTGCAGGGTGCGCACGGCCGGCTCGGGGTGGCCGCGGCGCACCGCGGCGACGATCCGGGCCAGGTCGTTGCGGGCGGCGACCAGCTCGTAGGCCAGGCCCGCCTCCAGCGCCCTGGCGCGCACCAGCGCCTCGCCCAGCGCCACCAGCGGCGCGTCGGCCGGGCCCGTGTCCAGCCGCTCGACCGGCTCCAGCGGCACCGGCTCGGCCGTCAGGCCGCGGGCGACCGCGGCCAGCACCGCCTCGCCGCGGCGGCGCAGCACCGACGGCTGGATGCCGCGGATGCGCTCCAGCGCCTGCAGGCCGGCCGGGCGGCGCTTGGCGGCCTCCACCAGCGCCGCGTCGGGCAGCACCGAGCCGACCGGGCGGTCCTCGGCGGCCGCGGTCCGCTCCCGCCAGGCGGCCAGCTCGCGGGCGACCGCCCTGGTGGCGGGGTTGAGCTGCGCGACCCGCGGCAGGCGCAGCCACGCCTGCTCGGGGTCGCGCTCGTCGCTGGAGCCCTCCAGGCGGCGGCACTCCTCCCTGGCCCACTGCAGCCGGCCGCGGGCGCGCAGCCGCTCCTGCAGCGCGTCGGCCAGCCGCAGC
>DASQWY010000061.1:0-2470 GCA_035640005.1 Actinomycetes bacterium | reverse complement strand
CCGGTCATTCATCGGATGCGTGGTCACGATCTCTTCGAAAGGTGGCAGCGTCATACGCGGCAACGCTCCCGCTCCGCAAAACGTGCGATCATCGTCGGTCTCGTACCAGTCACCTTTTTCCGTCCACCATCGTGTGGCCCTGTCACACCAGGTAAACGCCCCCGCAGCCGCAAACGTGAGATCACGCGATCACCACAAAAGACAATCCGTGACAGCGCGCCACCCACCACAAGCGCGGAGGCGGGCTGGATCGCGCCGGGATATGGCATACTCCCGTGGTAGTGCAGCGGGCGTCGAGCAGGATCGTGCCGTCGTGGCCCAGTGCGCAGGAGGGGCCGATGAGCGAGCGTGAGGATCAGATCAAGAAGCTGCTGCAACGCGTTGACACAGCGTGGGCGGCGTTCCAGGAGTCGTACGCCGGTCTGCCAGACGCGCAGTTAATGGAGCCGGGCGCCATAGGCGAGTGGTCGATCAAAGACATCCTCGCGCACGTGACCATCTGGGAGGAAGAGGCGCTCAAGCATCTGCCGCTCATCATCGCGGGAGGCCGGCCACCGCGCTACGTCACCTACGGCGGGATCGACGCCTTCAATGCCCAAATGATCGAGCAGCGACGCGGCCTCTCGCTCGCCGAGGTCCGCCGGCACCTGGAGGAGACGCACCGCCGGCTCCTCGCCTTCATCCAGAGCGCGCCCGCCGACCAGTTCACGCGGGAGACGCGCGCCCGTCGGCGCCTGCGGCTTGATACGTACGGCCATTACCCGCTGCACGCCGCGGCGATCCAGGACTGGCGAGAAGGGCAGTCAGCTAGGTGAGCGACGTGTGGAGCGACCGGACTCGTATGGGGAGCGCGCGGTATCCCGTCCCCACGCGCGTACGTACAGGTGGCCGTCACGGCCATGCGCGCGGCGACCGGCGCGACGCCGGCACTCAACGGGTTCAGCGGCGGGACCGAGGCCGCCTTCCTGTGCCGTGCCTACGGCATGCCCATGGTCATCTGCGGTCCCGGGCAGCTTGCGGATGGGCACACGGTCAACGAGTCCGTCGCGGTGGCGGAGCTGCAGCGGGCCGTGGCCACCTATGCGCACGTGGCCTGGTCGCTGCTTGGCTGAGGTGGCAAGGAGAGGAGAGGAGGCCCGATGGCAGACCTGGTCGCTCGACGCGTAGAGGCGATTGAGCGGGCGATAGGCCCCTTCCTCGCGGCCATGATGGCACCGCACGCGCAGCGCCGCGTGGCGGGCGGTGCGGCCGACTTCATGGCCGGGAATCCGCAAGAGCTGGCTCTGCCCGGCTTCGTGGCCGCCTTGGCCCGCTGGAGTGTGCCGCAGGACAAGGACTGGTTCGCCTACAAAATGATGCATCCGCGCGCCCAGGAGGCCGCGGCGCGGGGCTTGGGGGCGCGCCTGGGCCTCGCGTTTGACGCGGCGGACATCATCCTGGCGCGCGGCGCGTCGGGCGGCCTCGCCCTGCCGCTGCACACCGTCGTCGACCCAGGTGACGAGGTGCTCTTCGTGAGCCCGCCCTGGTTCTTCTACGAGGCGATGATCCTCGCCGCCGGGGCGACGCCTGTGCGCGTGCGGGTCGACCCGGACACCTTCGATCTCGACCTCGACGCCATCGCGGGCGCCGTCAGCGCGCACACACGGGCCATCATCCTCAACACGCCGCACAATCCCACCGGCAAGATCTATCCACCGCAGACGCTGGAGCGACTGGCCGTGCTACTGACGGAGGCCTCAGCGCGCTATAGCCGGCCAATCTACGTCCTCGCCGACGAGGCGTACAACCGCATCGTCTTCGACGAGCGACCCTTCCACAGCCCGGGGCGCTTCTATCCCTACTCCTTCCTCATCCAGACGTACAGCAAGAGCGCGCTCGCACCCGGGCAGCGGTTGGGCTACGTGGCCCTCCCCCCGACGATGCCGGACCGCGAGCGGATCCGCCGCGCCCTGCTGGCCGTCGCCTTCGGCCACGGCGACCTGCCGCCGGATGCCGTGATGCAATACGCCCTGCCGGAGATCGAGACGCTCTCGATCGACATCGGGCACCTCCAACGCAAGCGGGACCGCCTGGTGGCCGCGTTGCGCGACCTCGGCTATGAGGTACACGTGCCGGAGGGCACCTTCTACCTCCTGCCGCGCACGCCGATCGAGGACGACGTGGCGTTCACGGAGGCGCTGGCCCGCCGCGATGTCTTCGTGCTGCCGGGCACGGCTGTGGAGATGCCGGGGTACATCCGCCTCTCGCTGACGGCAACCGACGCCATGATCGACCGCGCGTTGCCGGTGTTCGCAGCCGCTATCGCGGACGCAGCCCACTCCCCTGCACGCTGAGCGCCGCCCGGCTGATCGAGGGTGCCTCCTGCGCTGGCTACTCACGTCATCCACGCTCTGCCGGGGGTGCAGATAACCACATTTGCTACGACGCTCCATTAGATTGAGGTCCTCCCGGCTCCGGCCGCGGAGGACCT
>DASQWY010000060.1:0-3513 GCA_035640005.1 Actinomycetes bacterium | reverse complement strand
TCCCTGGCCCGGCCGGCGCCGCCGTCGCTACCCTGCATGCGGTTCCCCGAGCAGCCCGAAGGAGCGCCGACCGTGCCCCGAACCCTCCTCGCCGTCCACGCCCACCCCGACGACGAGTCGTCCAAGGGGGCGGGCACCATGGCCCGCTACGCCGACGAGGGCGTGCGCACCGTGGTCGTCACCTGCACCGGCGGCGAGGCGGGGGAGATCCTCAACCCGGCGATGGACCGGCCGGGGGTGCTGGAGCGCATGCCCGAGCTGCGCCGCGAGGAGCTGGCCAAGGCGCTGGAGGTCCTGCGGGTGCAGGCCCACTACTGGCTCGGCTACCGCGACTCCGGCATGCCCGACACCGAGCCCAACGGCCACCCGGAGGCGTTCGCCAACGCCGACCTGGACGAGGCCACCGGCCGCCTGGTCCGGATCCTGCGCGCGGAGCGGCCCCAGGTGGTGCTCACCTACGACGAGCGCGGCGGCTACCCGCACCCCGACCACATCCGCACCCACGAGGTCGGCGTGGCCGCCTTCGAGGCGGCCGGCGACCCCGACCGCTACCCCGACGCCGGCCCGCCCTTCCAGCCCCTCAAGCTCTACTACCACGCGACCTTCTCGCGGCGGCAGGTCGAGGCGATCCACACCGCCGCCCTCGCCCGCGGCATCGAGACCCCCTTCGCCGAGTGGCTGGCCCGCTGGGACGAGCAGGAGCCGCGCGCCGAGCCGAAGATCACCACCCGCATCGACGTGCGCCACTGGCTCGGCCAGCGCCGCGACGCGCTGATCGCCCACGCCAGCCAGATCGACCCCAACAGCTTCTGGTTCGCCATCCCCGACGAGTTGGTCGCCGAGGTCTACCCGTGGGAGGACTACACCCTGGCGCGCTCGCTGGTCCCCGGCGGCGAGCAGGAGACCGACCTGTTCGCCGGGGTTTCTTAGGCTTCCCTCAGGTACCACTTGGCGTGGGCGGCCGCTTGGCGGAGACTTCTGCGAAGCCGCGACCAGGGAGGCCCGGTCGGTGTCTGTCGCTGCCGCCCAGCCCCACACCCCGGCGAGCAAGCTGGTGCCGCCGGCGCTGCCTGCCGCCTGGATCGGCCGTCCCGAGCTGCTCGCCCGCCTGGACGAGGCGCGCCGCCGCCGGCTGACCGCGGTGGTGGCCGGGGCCGGCTACGGCAAGTCGACCGCGCTGGCGGCCTGGGCGGCCGGGGTGCGGTCGGCCTGGTACGCGCTGCAGCCCGAGGACGCCAGCCTGCCGACCTTCGGCCGCGGCCTGGCCGACGCGCTGCGGCGGCGCCTGCCCGGCCTGCCGCCCGACCTGGCCGGCGTGCTGGCGGTGGCGCCGGGGTCCGGCGGCGACGAGCTGGCGCGCGCCGACGGCCTGGCGGCCGTGCTGGGCGAGACGCTGGAACGCCAGCTCGACGGCGACCTGGTGCTGGTGCTCGACGACGTCCACGAGCTGCCCGCGCGCGGCGGCGCCGCGCGGCTGGTGGAGGGGCTGGCCAGGCACGCCCCGGCAGGGTTCCACCTGGTGCTGTCGTCGCGGGCGGAGCCGCCGTTCCCGATCGGGCGCCTGCGCGGCCGCGGCCAGGTGCTGGAGGTGGACGGGGCGCTGCTGGCCCTGACCGAGGCGGAGACCGCCGCGCTGCTGGAGCGGGCGCTCGGTCCGGGCGGCGGCGGCCTGGCCGGCCCGCTGCACGTGCTGACGGGAGGCTGGCCGGCCGCCACCTGCCTGGCCGCCGAGGCGCTCAGGCGCCGGCCGGTGGCGGAGCGCGCCGCCGAGCTGGCCGCCCTGAGCCGGCCGGGCGAGCCGCTGCTGGTCTACCTGGCCGAGGAGGTGCTGGCCCAGGAGGACCCGGACCTGCGCGAGCTGGTCCGCCGGGTGGCGCCGCTGCGGCGCTTCACCGCCGACCTGTGCCGGGCGGTGGGGATCGAGGTCGACCCGGCGATGCTCGCCCGGCAGGCCCGGCGTGGCCTGTTCCTGGAGACGCGCCCGGCCCTGGAGAGCTGGTACGCGCTGCACGCGCTGGTGCGGGAGGCGGCGCTGACGGCCATGCCGCTGCCGGCCGCCGACCGCCGCCAGCTGCACCTGCGGGCGGCCGCCTGGCTGGCCGGGCACGGGCAGCTGGAGGAGGCGCTCGCCTCGCTGGTGGCCGCCGGCGACCAGCAGGCCACCGCCGCCTTCCTGACCGAGCACGGCCCGGCGATGCTGGCGGGCGGCGCGGCGGCCGGCGTGGAGGCGGCCGCGGCGGGCGTGCCGCCGCGGCTGCGCACCTCCGCCGTCGAGCAGGTCGAGGGCGAGGCCCGGCAGGTCCGCGGCGACTGGGAGGGCGCCCTGCGCTGCTTCCGCCGGGCCGCCGGCGGCGACCGGGCGCTGGCGCCGGGGCTGGCCTGGCGGATGGGGCTCATCCACTACCACCGGGACCGGGTCGACCAGGCCCTGGAGGTCTACCGCCGCGGCCGCCGCTCGGGCGCGGGCGGCGCCGACGAGGCGCTGCTGGACGCGTGGACGGCGGCGGCCCACTGGCTGCGGGGCGACATCGACGCCTGCCGGGAGGCTGCCGAGCGGGCGCTGGCGGCGGCCAGCGCCTGCGCCGACGACCGGGCGCTGGCGGCCGCCCACACCGCCATGGGGATGCTGGCGGCGCTGGAGGGGGACCGGGCCGCCAACGACGTCCACTACCTGCGCGCCCTGGAGGCCGCCGAGCGCGCCGGCGACCTGCTGCAGGCCAGCCGGATCCGCACCAACCGCGGGTCGGGCGGGCTGGAGGAGGGTGCCTACGGCGAGGCGCTCACCGAGCTGGAGGCGGCCCTCCGCCTGGCCGAGCTGAGCGGGTTCGTGGCCATCGGCGCGCTCGCCCTGTCGAACCGGGGCGAGGCGCACCTGGGCCTCGGCAGGCTCGACGAGGCGATCGCCGACTTCGAGCAGGCCCGCGCCGCCTACCAGCGGCTGGACAGCCGCAAGGTCGCCTACCCGCTGGGCGGCCTCGGCGACGTCTACCGCGAGCGCGGCGACCTGGCCCTGGCCGAGTCCGCCTACCAGGAGGCGGTGCGGCTGGCCGAGGAGGCCGGCGACGTGCAGGGGCTGGTGCCCGCGCTGGCCGGGCTGGCGCGGGTGCTGGCCGACGACGACCCGGAGCGGGCGGCCAAGGTCGCCGCCAGGGCGGTCGCCGCCGGGCCCGGCATGAGCTTCGTCGCCGCCCAGCTCGCCGCGGGCTGGGTCGCGCTGGCCAGGGGCGAGCGCGAGCAGGCCGCCGAGCACGCCGCCGGGGCGGCCGCCGCCGCGGGCGCCAGGCGCGACCGGGCCGGGCTGGCCGGGGCGCTGGAGCTGCGCGCCCTCTCCGCCGCCGACCCCCGCCGGGAGCTGGCCCGGCTGCGCGAGGCCGGCGCGCTGTGGCGGGCGATGGGCAACCCGATCGGCGCCGCCCGCAACGCCGTGGCCGCCGCCCGGCTCGCCGGCGACTCGGCCCTCGCCTCGCGCGCCGAGGCGGAGCTGCGCTCGCTCGGCCTGCGCGCCGGCGCCGG
>DASQWY010000059.1:0-3520 GCA_035640005.1 Actinomycetes bacterium | reverse complement strand
GACGCAAAGCGTCCGGGACTCGCCGGTTAGGTACTGCCCGACGCCGGCCTGCACCGGAGTCCTGGAGCACGGAGAACGCCGCGGCGGCGCTTTCCACGTCGAGCAGGTGCGGGGGAACCGCTGGGTCAACGTGGCGGATGAGGAACGCGGCCAGCACGTCCCGGTCGGCCTCCACGCCACAGCCGCAGCGGTGGGTACGCTGGCTGAGCGGCTTCCTGGCGATGGCGCCGCAGACGCAGGCTTGCGACAGCCGGGTGGTGCGGGGGTCGATCAGCGCCACCCGCCCGCCGGCACTTTCAGCCTTGCGGGACAGCATGGCGATGAACGACCCCGGCGCCCGACGGCCGACGCTGCGCCCAAAGCGGCGCTGGAACGCGCGATAGGACAGCTTCTCGGTGTGGACCTGGGTGCCCTGGGCGAGGATGCGGTTGGCGAGGTTGCCGTGCAGGCAGCGGCGGTGCTCGGCCAGGCGGCGGTGCAGCTCGGTGATCGCGGTCGCGGTCTGCTGCGCCCGCTGGGAACGCGCCCGCCACAGGCAGCCGCCCTGCCGGTGGCGGCCGTGCTCGTCGAAGCAGGCGAGGCTGCCGGCGCGGTGCTGACGGTCCAGCCGCCGCTGGAGCCGCCGCAGTTCGGCGTCCTTGTCGGCCAGCTCGGCGCAGAACACCTCCTTCCACGCGCCCTGCTCGGCGACCACCGCGACGGTGGAGGGGCCGACGTCCAGGCCGACCAACCCTCGCCGGCCTGGTAGCGCTGCAACGGCAGCCCGTCCAGGAGCAACTGGGCAGCAAACGTCCAGCGACCCCGGATCCGGGTCCGCACGATCCGGCAGCAGCGCAGCCGGCCCTCGCTGACGTGCCAGGCCGCCCACCACTGGTAGGGGCTGGCCGGGTCGAACGCGAACCGCAGCACCAGCCCCCGACCCCACTGCAGCCCCGAGCCGTCGCCCGAGACCCGCAGCGCGCCGTGGAGGTCCTTGCATGCGAGGCTGTGCAGCCCATGGCCCTTGCCCTTGAACCGGGGCCGACCCCGCTGCCCCAGCACCCAGCGGTTGACCGCGTCGAACGCCCTGGCGCCGAGCACCTGCGCCTCCTGCGCGAACACCTGGTCGCGCAGCCAGCCGACGCGGAAGCCGGAGGCGACCGACATCAGGGCACGCTCGGTGAACCCGTGCCGGACGCGCAGTTCCCGGAACGCCGTGGTCCTGGCCGGGTTGGGCTTGCCAGTGACGACCCGCGGCAGCGCCGTGGCCACCTCCCATCCCGAGTCGGCCCGCAGCGCCTGCGCCCGGTCCAGCGCCACCCGCAGGCAGGCGTTGTACAGCAGCCGAGCGCACTCGAACCGGCTGGCGACCTGCTTGGCCTGGGCCGGGGTCGCCCGCAGCGGGATGGTAGCTACGAAGGTCGGCGCGTCCCTCGGGCGTTTGCGCGCCCGGCTCACCGTCGCGACGCCACCTTCTGGTTCTGCACGTAGTGGCGCACGACCGCCAAGGGCACGCCGCGGACTGTGGACACAAACCACGATGGGCTCCACAGCGTCGGCAGGCGCCGCGCCCGTGGGAGCTCCATGCGGAGCAAGCGCGAGGACCGGCCCTTCAGCAGCCCGACAGACCTTGACCGCAGCACCGTCGGCGGGACCTCGGCCAGCACATGCACATGGTCGGGCATCACCCGACCTCGATGACCGCAGCACCAACCTCGGCGGCCACCTCGGCGATGACCACCTTCAAACGCCTGGTCGATGCCGCCGACGAGGACCCGTCGGCGGTACTTCGGGCACCAGATCAGGTGGTACTTCGCCGAGTACACCGTCTGGTTGGTCCAGTTGTAGCGCATGGCCATGATCGTCCCAGGCGGGTGCGACAGTTCGGGCTTCGCCCGGCGGAGCCCGCACCCACGGCTTGGGCTGTGGGCTTGCGGCCCCGAACTCGGTCAAGACCAGGCGCGGCGACGGCTACGGCACGGCCGCGGCGGCCGTCACCCCGGCCAAGCAGGCCCGCCTGCGCGCCCTGGCCGCCGCCTACCTGGCGGCGACCCCGCACCCGGCGTGCCGGGTCCGCTTCGACGTGGTGACGGTCTCCTGGCCGCGGGGCGGCCAGCCGGTTATTGACCACCTGGAGGGGGTGTTCTGAGCGTGAGCGGCGTTGGGCTAAGCGGTCGCGAGCCCGTTGAGGATGTTTGTGAGGACCGGAGTGAGGTTCGCATCCAGGACTCCCACTCGCGGGCTGGTGCCAGCAAGCGACGTTAACTGGCTAGTCCATCCCGGGTGAGCTCGCCGATGCTTGCTACCCTGAGGGCCGCGAGGGTCGATGGTCGGGCGCTGGAGGATCGAGATGGCATGGCAGCATCGTCTCCCAGACGGGGTGCGCCATGAGGGCAGCTCAAGTGAGGGCTTCACCCTCAGCGTGTCGCTGCCCGTCGACGAGGACGGGCTGGCCCCGCTCCAGTGCCCGGTCGACGCCGGTCACCGGTTCAAGGTCACCCTGACCCAGAGCTCCTCAGGGCAGTCCAGCAACTGTTATTGCCCGTACTGCGGCACCCGAGCGGCCACCGACGAGTTCCTGGCCGACCAGCTGCCGCGGCTTGACGCGGCCATGGAGGCGGCGGCCGAGCAGTACGCGCACCAGGCACTCGAGGACATGCTGAGCAAGGCGTTCGGCAAGCCCACGGGTCCGCGCAGCCGGTCGGGGCTGTTCGACGTGACCATCAGCTACCAGCCGGGTCGTCCGCCGCCCCGCCGCATGCTGCCCACCTACGACATCGAGCCCACCCGGCGAACCATGCGGTGCAACCGGTGCAGTGAGGCCTTCGCCGTGTACGGCCTGGCCATCTACTGCCCGACGTGCGGGCAGCTGGCCCCAGCCCAGCAGTTCGCGGAGTTGGTCCGCGTGCAGCGCGACCGCCTGGCGGCCCTGGATGGCCTCGACGCCCAGAGGCGCCGTGACCTGGTGGAGGCCGGGGTCGTCACCTCGATCTACGAGTCGACCTTCAAGGACGGCTTTGGGGCGCTGGAGACCTACCTGAAGGACCGCTTCCTGCAGGAGGCCGAGAACGTTACCAAGCCGCCGGCCACGACCACCTTCCAGCGGCTGCAGGACACCAACGAGCTCTACAAGCAGCACCTTGGCGTCGATCTGGAGGCGGCCGTCGGAGCCCAGGTGTGGGCGGCGCTGCTGCAGGCGGCCGCCATCCGCCACGTGCTGACCCACAACGCCGGGGTGATCGACGCCAAGTTCCTCACCCGAGTCACCGGCTGGCCGCAGCGTCAAGGGGAGCGCCTCCAGGTGCGACGCGCCGACGCCGACCGGTTCCTTGACGTCCTGGAGCAGTTCGCCGCCGCCGTGCTCTGATCCCGGCGGCAAACAGGAAGCCGCTCTACCAGGTCTCCTTGGTCGGCCACTTCAGGCGGAATCTGGAAGGCCGCCGATTGGGCCGGCCGTGCGGGCCGGGCGCTGTCGCGCGCATCCCGACGTGGGGCGCCGCCGCCGTCTGCTCAGGTCTGGGTGCGGTAGCGCAGGTACACC
>DASQWY010000058.1:0-4093 GCA_035640005.1 Actinomycetes bacterium | reverse complement strand
AGCTTCAACACCTTCCGCGGGCTGCCCGACGTGATCGGCGCGACCTCGGCGACCTGGCAGTACGAGGTGACGCTGCCGCACGAGGGCCAGTGGCGCATGTCCGCCACCGCCATCGACAGCATCGGCCAGGCCGACCTGCGCAGCGCCACCCGCGACTGGATCATCGCCTCCACCGCGGTGGCGCCGTCGGTGGCGATCAGCACGCCGGCGGTGATGGTCCCGCCCACCGCCTCGCCGGCGCTCACCGTGGCACCGGGCGCGCCGGTCACCTTCAGCGGCACCGCGGTCGACGACGGCAACCTGCACGACGTCGAGATCTCCCTGCGCAGCACCAACCGGGAGCAGCTGGCCTCGGACGGCACCTGGGGCTCGAACGTGAGCGCCGGCTGGTACCGCGTCTCGCCGCTGAACGTCGACGGGACCAGCTTCGACTGGACCTGGACGACGCCGTTCAGCCTCACCCCCGGCCAGTACACGTTCAGCGTGCGGGCCACCGACGACCTCGGCCTCACGACTTCCACCACCAACCAGGGCCGGCTGACCGTCAACGCCCAGGTCCCCGGCGACGCGTTCCCCGACGGGCGGCTGAGCTTCACCGGCACCGACTCGAGCATCGAGGTGCTGCACCTGGACCTGGCGGGCACCGCCACCGACGACGTCGGCGTGCAGGGCGTGCGGGTCTCGCTGCAGGACCAGGACACCGGCCGCTACCTGCAGCCGGACGGCACCATGGCGGCGGCGTTCGCCACCCGCAACGCCACCCTGGCCTCGCCCGGCGCCACCAGCACCGCCTGGACGCTGCCGGTCGACCTGCCGACCAAGGGCGACTACGCCGTCACCGCCTACGCCTTCGACACCTCCGGCCAGCAGGACATCTCGACCTCCGGGGCCACCGCCCGCTACCTGGTCTACCCGGGCGACCTCGACCCGTGGCTGAGCGACACGCTGGCCTCGCCCACCGACGGGATGGCGTTCACCGAGTCGCGGATCGTGGTGAGCGGCCGCGCGCTCGACGACGTCGGCCTCAGCCAGGTCCAGGTCGCGATCGTCAACAGCCTCGGCCAGTACATGAGCTCCAGCGGCACCTTCACCAGCACCACCGAGAGCTGGCGCACGGCGTTCCTCAACAGCCCGGGCTCGCCAGGGTCGAACTACGCCTACACCACCCCGGCGATCCCGTCGGGCAACTACAAGGTGCGGGTGCGGGCGGTCGACAACTACGGCCAGGTGCAGCCGGTGCCCAGGGAAGTGAACGTGACGGTGTCGGCGCCCGCGGGCAACGCCGCCCCGGTGGCCAGCTTCACCGCCTCCTGCGCCGAGAACGTCTGCTCGTTCGACGGCCGGGCCTCCACCGACGAGAACGCGCCGACGCTCACCTACTCGTGGAACTTCGGCGAGGCCAGGACGGCGACCGGGCCGGTGCCGTCGCACACCTACACCTCCGCCAGCACCTTCACCGTCACCCTGACGGTCCGCGACGAGTACGGCCTGGTCGGCACGGCGACGCGCACGGTCACCATCAGCGAGCCGGCCGGCAACCTGGCGCCGAGCCCGGTCATCAACCAGCCGGCGTGCACGGGCCTGGCCTGCAACATCAGCGGGGTGGGGTCGGCCGATCCCAACACCGGCGACACCTTCACCTACCTGTGGAACTTCGGTGACGGCACGCCGACCAGCACCGCCTCCGCGATGTCGCACACCTTCCCGGCGGCGGGCACCTGGACGCTGACCCTGACCGTCACCGACGGCTGGGGCAGGTCCGCTACCACCACCCGCCAGGTCACCGTCACCTCCACCTGACCGGACGGCCGATCGACCCTCCCGCGCTTGATATCCTGCCGACGACCGGCTATGGCCACGCGGATGCTCCAGACGATCAGCGAGACGGCGAGGCAGATCCGACGCTGCCTCGCCGTGCCCGACGAACCCGAGGCCCTGCGCTGGGTCGCCCAGTTCGTCGCGGAGTTCAAGCGTGTCCCGCTCGCGGATCGTCCAGGGCTGGTGGCCGACGAGCCGCCCCTGACCGGCGACCGACGCTGGGACGCCATGCTCGCCGGGGTCGTCGAGCAGCTCTGCTTCGACCATGACCTCGCGGTCCCGGGCTGGGTGATGCGGCCGGATCGCTTCCTCGACACGTGGTGGTTCGTCACTCCCCACAGGTCGCTGCACGCCTCGGCGTTCGCGGAGACGCCCACGGCACTCGCCAACCGCGGTGTGTTCATCCATGGCCGTTCACTGGAGAGTGTCTGAGCCGATGCTGTCCCGGGATGACATCACTCGGTTGCTGGGGGAGCTCGCGGACGAGTTGGAGGGGCAAGGAGTCCACGGGGACCTGTTCCTGGTGGGGGGCCCCGCGATGGCCCTCGCCTACAGCACGCGGCGGGCCACCCGCGACCTGGACGCCATCTTCGAGCCCAAGCAGCTCATCTATCAGGCCGCCCAGCGGATCGCCGACCGCCACGGGCTGCCGTCCGACTGGCTCAACGACGGGGTGAAGGGCTTCCTTTCGGGACCGGACCCGGGCGCCACGGTCCTGTTCGACCGGCCAGGACTCGCCGTCCGGCTCGCCTCACCACGCTATCTGTTCGCGATGAAGATGCTAGCCGCCCGGGTCGAGCGCGACGAGGACGACATCCGGCTCCTGTATGAGCTCTGCGGCTTCCGGTCGGTCGAGGAGGCTCTCGACCACGTCCAGGTGCTCTATCCGCAGCAGCCCATCCCGCCCAGGGCGCAGTACCTGCTGCAGGAGCTGTTCCCGCCTCCGGCTGGCGAGGAATAGCGAGCTCGTCGTCAGGGCACCCCGCGGTGTCCGCCGCGCCACCTGGCACCTGACCCGGCCTACACGCGAACCCCTGCCCGGCGCCGGGTGGTCGCCAGGGCGAGGGCGAGCGCGGCCAGCAGCGCGAGGGCGGCGGTGCCGGCGGAGGAGAGCCACAGGGTGGCGCCGGCGCCGATCCCGGCGACCAGCGGGCCGGCGGCGGCCAGGCCGAGCGGGGCCACGCCCTGCAGCACCGCGTTCCAGAGGGTGACCACCGGCTGCTGCTCGCCCGCGTCGACCGCGCCCTGCACCAGCGTGTAGGCGACCGGGCTGAACGGCACCCACAGCATGCCGCCGAGGGCGAACGCCGCCACCGCCTGCGCCGGGCTGCGGCTGGCGGTGAAGGCGGCGAGCGCCACCGCCCAGCCGCCGGTCGCGCCCAGCAGGACCAGCCGCTGCGGCACCCGGCCGAGCGTGCCGACCAGGAACGAGCCGGCGATGGCGCCGACGCCGAACCCGGTCCACACCGCCCCGAGGGTGCCGGCGCCGCCGAAGGCGTGGGCGACGTGGACCGGCAGCGCGACCTCGACCGGGTAGTAGAGCAGGTCGACGCAGAGGGTGAGCAGCAGCAGCGCCACCACCACCGGGCGGCGGCGCAGGATCGCCAGGCCGCTGGCGCCGTCGACCGGCCGCGGCGCGGCGCCGTGCAGGCCGGTGCCCGGCGGCAGCGGCAGCGCCGCCAGCAGCAGCGGCAGGAACGAGCAGCCGTCCAGCGCCAGCACCAGCGCCGGGCCGCCGGCGGCGGTGAGCAGGCCGCCGAGCGCCGGCCCCACCGTCCAGGTGGCGACGCTGAACTGCGTGGTGATCAGCGAGTTGACCGCCAGCCGCCGCTCCGGCCCGGCGAGGTCGGTGAGGATCAGCCGCCGCCCGCTCATCGCCACGGTGTGCAGCACTGACGCGGCGCCGAGCAGGCCGATGAACCACCACAGCGGCAGCCGGCCGCCGGCGGCGAGCGCGGCGGCGAGCAGGAACAGCGTCCCGCGGACGGCGCAGTCGGCCAGCAGCGCCGCGCGCGGGTCGAAGCGGCGCCGGCCGAGCCCGACCGCCAGGGCCAGCGGCACGCCCAGCAGCGAGCCGGCGGTGGCGGCGCCGGCCACGGCCAGCCCCTCGCTGGCGTGCTGGGCGTGGGCGAGCTGCAGGGCCAGCCACGGGACGGCCACCGCAGCCATGCCGTCGCCGACGCTGGAGACCAGGTTGCCGGTTGCCAGGCCGCGGATGCGGCGGTCGGCGAGCAGGGCGACGTAGGCGGGGGCATGCCGAGACGGTAGGACCTGA
>DASQWY010000057.1:0-10459 GCA_035640005.1 Actinomycetes bacterium | reverse complement strand
GATCTTCGAGGCGACCTATGGGCCGGACCATCCTCACGTCGCCACCGCCTTGGGCGAGCTCGGCACCGTTCTTGCCGAGCTTGGGAAGCTGGCGGAGGCGGAGGCGTGCGACCAGCGCGCACAGAAGATCCGACAGAAGCTCAACTCGAGCGGGTGAGTCCCAGTACGACCCCAGCTCGCCGCCGACCTGGGTCGTGCGGTTGAAGGGTCCCAGCTGACCGTCTCGGGTGGGGCTGGGAAGCCGCCTACACCACGCCCGTGCCGACTTGCTGTCTGACCGGTGCCGGACACGACCGTCGGCGGCCTAGTAGCCGCGCGGCGTCCGCCTAGTGTCCGGGGGGCAGCCACGGTGACGTTCGGCGGTGTCCTGCTCGGCTTCGGATAGGCTGGCGCGGTCCCGGCCCCGGTCTGGGGGATGCCTGGGGCGACGGTGGGCACGTGTAGTAGGAACAGGGCCGAGGCAAACGGCGCGCACGCCAGTAGCACCCATACGCCGCCGCCAGCCTGGTCAGCGCCCACGGATGTTGCTCACCAGAACACTGGCGGCGCCCCGCCAGGAAGCTCTCGAAGCCGACGGCCATGCCCGGCCAGGACGCTGCTGTGCTGAGCCCGCAGGCCAGGATGGGTCCCGACCCACATAGCGTCAGGACCAGCGCAGCGGACCGGCCGCGTTACCGGAGCATTAGCACCATTTGGGAGCGTCAGCGCATGCAGCGCACCCCTCCCCGGCACCTCGCCGCCCCACCCCCCCGCCCCCTGGCGCGGGCCCGCGACCACCTGCTCGCCGAGTCGATCCTGGCGATGATCGCGATCGCCCTCACCACCGCGCTGGTGATCGGGTCGCTGGTCGACCGGTCCGGTTCGGGCACGGTCGCGCGCCTGCCCAACCTGCCACCCATGCCCCCGCCGACCACGGCCCGTGCCGCGGCCGCCACCCAGGCACCCACCGCCGCCTCGCCGGCCGGCAACCTGCTGGCCGACCCGGGGTTCGAGCTCGGGGTGGACGGCTGGGCCGCGCTCGGCGGGGCACGGGTGGGGCGGGTCGCGGGGGGCAGGAGCGGCCAGTGGGCGGCCAGCTTCGCCGGCGGCGGGCACATGCCCGGCGTGGCCCTGCCGAACGTCACCTCGATCAAGGCCCACAAGTCGTACGCGGCCACCGTGTGGGTGCGGTCCAGCCGGCCGGGCGTCACCGTCCAGCTCAATGTCCTCGAGTACGTGAACGGCCGGCGCTACGCCACCGACACCGGCGGCGCCGTCCTGGGCAGCGGCTGGGAGCGCCTGGAGGTGGCCCATGCCACCCACCGGCCAGGCAGCCGCCTCGGCCTCGAGATCCTGGCGCCGGGCCTGCCGGGTGGGACCAACGTGCTGCTCGACGACCTCGCGGTGATCACCGAGAAGGCGTCGTTCATGTCGATCGGCGGCCACTGACCGCCCGACCCGAAAGGACGAATCCATGCGGTGGTGCAGGGTGTTGGCGGCCGGTGGTCTGGCCGCGGCGCTGTGGCTGCCCGGCGCGGCCTTCGCCGCCGACAAGCAGCACATCGGCCTGCACGACATGAGCTGCACCGGGATCTCGGCCATGGGCGAGGGCCTGCAGGCCAACACGGCCATGGTCCTCACCCTGGTCGATCAGGACAACGGCAGCACGCTGGCCCGCCAGACCGTGCGCACCTCCCCCAAGGGTGCGTTCATGGTCCGGATGCAAGCGCAGCTCAACCAGGTGCTCAGCCTGCGCCTGCTGGTCAGCAAGGCCGACGGCACCAAGGTCGGCTTCGCCGACCACTCGATGGCGCCTGGCGCGGCCATGTGCAAGCTGCCGTTCACCGGGCCGAAGCCCGCCGCCGCGCTGCTCAGCCTCGGCGGCGGCTCCCTCGGGCTCGGCCTGTTGCTGCTCGCCTTTGGCACGCGTCGCGACCGGGCAGCGGTGCGCGCCTAGACGAGCGGCTCCCGGCCCCGGGCGACCATCCAGCAGGCGCCCGGGGCCGGATGCTTGTCCGGGGCCGGGCGGCGGATCAGTCGCCGCGGTCCAGCCGGGCCTCGGCGTCGGCCAGCTCGCGGGCGATCTTGGCGGCGCGGTCGCGGGCGGCGGCCGCCGCGTCGATGGCAGCCTCCGCCGTGCTGCGGGCCCTGGCCGCCTCCCGCTCGGCCTGGTCGGCCAGGCGGCCCAGCCGCTCGGCCTGGCGGGTGGCGAGGACCGCCTGGTCGGCCGCGAGCCGCGCCCGCTTCCTGGCGTCGTCCCAGGCCGCCATGGCCGCCTGCCGCTCGGCCTTGGCGGCCGCCTGCCGCTCGGCCGTCGCCTTGCCCTCCCGCGCCGCCCCTGGCTTGCCCTTGGCGCGCGCCCCGGTCCCGGCCTGGGTCCCGCGGCCAGCGGCCCGCTTCGTGCCCTGCCCGCCCGCGCCCGCCCGGGTCCCGGCGGCGGCCGTGCGACCGGCGCGGCCCTCCCGGCCCTGCTTTCCAGCGCCGGCCCTGCCGCCGGCGCGGCGCGCCCGGGCCTCACCGGCGGCGGACGGGGAGCCGTCCGGCGGGGTACCGAAGCCCGAGGGGTCCAGCTCGCGGGTGAGCTGGCCGCGGCCGACCAGTTCGGCGGCCTGCGGGTCGGCGGCGGCCGCGTGCAGGCTGGCCGCGATCCGCTCGCGGGTCGCCTCGGTGGCCGGGTGGCCGGCGGAGCGGAGCGCCTGCAGGGCGGCCTGCACCAGGCCGGCGGCCGCCTGGCGCTCGGCCGTCGACGCGGTGCGCAGCTCGGCGGCGCCGCCGCCGGCCACGGCCGACTGGTGGGCGGCGCGCAGCCGCGCCCCGGCCTCCAGCAGGCGGTCGAGGTCCTCCCGCTGGGTGCGGGCGAGCTGGTTGACGGCCCAGGCGGCCAGGGACGGCCGGCGCAGGGCCTTGACCCTGGCGGCCGCCTCGGCGTCGCCGGCCCGCTTCAGCCGGGCGGCCGCCTGGTCGCGGGCAGCCACGAACGCCTCGGGCGCCAGACCGAAGAGTCGCTCGACCTCCTCCGCTTCGCTCATGAGAAAAGCTTGCCGGCTCACCGCCGATCAGGGTAGAATCACATCGATGTAATTCTTCCCGCCGGAGCCGGCGGGATGAGCTGGGCCCCGGGCCGCGAGGGGAAGCGTGGTCCGGGGTCCAGCCCTTTCCGGCCTCCGGGCGGTGGTAGGTTTCGCGGCGTGGACACCCCCGAGGTGCCGGTCCGCCGGCTCGACCCCGACCTGCCCCTGCCCGCCTACGCCCACCCTGGCGACGCCGGCGCCGACCTGCGCGCCGCCGAGGACGTCGTGCTGCCGCCGGGCGGCCGGGCGGTGGTCCGCACCGGGGTGGCCGTGGCCGTGCCGGACGGCTACGCCGGCTTCGTCCACCCGCGCTCCGGGCTGGCCGTCCGCCACGGGATCACCCTGGTCAACGCGCCGGGGACGATCGACGCCGGCTACCGCGGCGAGATCCGGGTGGTGCTGCTGAACACCGACCCCGCCGAGCCCTTCAAGGTCAACCGCGGCGACCGGATCGCCCAGCTGGTCGTCCAGCCGGTCGCCAGCGCCCGCTTCGTGGCCGCCGACGAGCTGCCGCCCAGCCCGCGCGGGGAGGGCGGCTTCGGCTCCACGGGCCGCTGAATGCGGCTACGCTTTACAAGTGGATTGGGACGCTCCCGTGGGAAGGTATGAAGCGACATGGATCCACGCGAGCAGCGGCGCTGGGGGGAGCGGCTGGCCAACGAGGGCGCCAGCGCGGGCGACGAGCCGTCGGTCGCCCGGCTGGTCCGCGACGCCATCCGGGTGGTGCGCGGCCGCCTCGGCGAGGTCGCCCGCGGCGGCATCCGGCCGCTGCTGGACGAGGCCGCCGCGCAGGTCCGCCCGGCCACCCTGGAGGAGCTGCGGGCCCGCTACCCCGGCCTGCACGAGGACGAGGTCGCCCGCCGGCTGATCGACCGGGCCGCCCGCACGGCGGCCGCGGTGGTGCTGGCGATCGGCGGCGCCATCGCCGCCCAGGAGGCGCTGGCGGTGGCGTCGGCGGCCGTCCCGCCGGCGTCCGGCACCGCCCTGGGAACCGTCGGCGTGACCGCCCTCGCCGAGGTGCTGGTGCTGTTCGTGCTGGAGGCGAAGCTCCGGGCCGACCTGGGCGCCCTGGCCGGCCAGCGCGCGCTCACCCCCCGCGAGCTGGTCGTGGGCGTGATCGGCGAGGTGCAGGCCGCCGGCGGCTGGAGCAAGGTCCGGGGCCGCTCGCTGCGGCGCGTCATCCCCGAGGCGGCGGCCCGCCGGACGGCCGCCCGCATCGCCCGGATGGCTCCCGCCCGCTTCGCCCGGATCGTGGTGCCGGAGGTGGTCGCGCCGCTGGTCGGCGGCGCCGTGGCCGCGCGCCTGGCCTCCCGGCAGGTGCGCAACGCCGGGCAGCAGCACTGGGGGCAGCTGCGCACCCTGCCGAGGACGACCGTGACCTGGGGGACGCCGGTCGGGAACGGAAGGGCGCCGCGCGGCGCCTCCAACCCTCCCCGCTGGGGCCAGGGCCCGACCGGGCACCCCTCGCTGCCCCCGCCGGAGAGCTGAACCGCCCGCCCGGGGTGCCCCGGAGAACCCCGCACCCGCCCGCCTGGGTCGGGGCGGCGGCCGCCGCGTACCTGGCGCTGCTCGCCGGCGCCACCCTGCTGCCGATCCGCTGGGGCGCGCGGCTGGCGCGCTACCCCCGCAACTGGCGGCCGCAGCTGGTGCCCGTCCGCGGGCTGCTGACCGGCGTCACCGCCGACCCGCTGGCGGTCCTCGGCGGGCTGGCCGGCAACGTGCTGCTGTTCGTGCCGTTCGGGCTGCTCGCCCCGCTGCTGCTGCCCGGCCTGCGCCGCTGGTGGCGGACGCTGGCCGCGGGCGCCGGCGCCTCGCTGCTGATCGAGCTGGCGCAGGTCCCCTGGCCCGGGGTGCGCCGCGCGGACGTGAACGACGTGCTCACCAACGCGCTCGGCACGCTGCTCGGCTTCCTGGCCTTCCGCCTGCTGTGGCCCGCCGGCGACGCCCCACCCGGCAGCTGACGCCCCACCCGGCGGCTGACGCCTCAGCCGGAGGCCGCCGCCTCCTGGCCGCCGACGGCGCGCCGCCGGGCCCGCATCCGCCGGGGCCTGGCCGGGCTCGCCTGCCGCGCCGGCGTGGTGGCGACGAACTCCCGCAGCAGCGCCGCGAACCGGGGCGGGTCGGCCAGGTGCGGGGCGTGGCCGGCCCCCTCGAACACCTCCAGGCGGCTGCCGGGGATGGCCTGCTGCGCCGCCAGGCCGTGCGCGACCGGGATCAGGTGGTCGCGGGCGCCCCACACCAGCATGGTGGGGATGCCCGCCAGCGCCGACAGCCGCTCCAGCGCGCTGATCGACTGCCCGCCGGGGTCGACCACCGTCCGGATGGTCGCCAGGAAGGCGCGCCGGGCCTCGGCGTCGCCGAGGCTGACGTAGCCGCGCCACAGCTCCTCCAGGTCCGGGCCGGCCTGCAGGCCGAAGCGGCCGAGCGACCTGGCCAGCCGCTCGCCGCTGCGGGTCAGCCACGGCGCGCTGACCAGCGGCAGCACCCAGGCGGCGCCGGGCAGCGTCGGCGCGCGCAGCAGCAGGCCGAGGTCGCGGCCGAGCCCGCCGCTGCTGATCAGCACCAGCCGCTCGCACCGCTCGGGGAACAGCCAGGCGAACTGCATCGCCACCCCGCCCCCGAGCGAGTGGCCCACCACCGTCGCGCTCCGGACCCCGAGCGCGTCCAGCAGGTCCCGGAGCCGGCCGGCGTGGGCGCCGAGCGAGTAGTCGCCGCGCCGCTTCATCGAGTTGCCGTGGCCGAGCAGGTCGGGCGCCACCACCGTGAAGTCCCGCCGCAGCAGCGCCACCAGCTGCACCCAGCTCTGCCGGCTGCCGAGGATGCCGTGGAGGAGCACGACCACCGGCCCGCTGCCCGTCCGCAGGTAGTGGATGTCGTCGCCGTGCAGCGACATCGTGAAGGTGGGGACGTCTTGGTCCATGGGCCATCCCACCCTCGCGCGAACTTACCAACCAGTAGCTTACGCTACGGCGCGGCGCGGGACGAGCACGGCGACCGGCACCGGTCAGGAACCGACCACGGCGAGGCCAGCGGCCGGAGCGGGAGCCTGGCGGGAGTCTGGGGGGGGTTCGGGGGGGCGCTTTCCGCCCCCCCGATGAACCGATTCCGACCGATTACCGCTCGATCGGCACCCCGACCAGGCTGCCCCACTCGGTCCACGAACCGTCGTAATTCCGCACCTGCGGGTAGCCGAGCAGCTCGTGCAGCACGAACCAGGTGTGCGCGGAGCGCTCGCCGATCCGGCAGTAGGCGACCACGTCCTTGTCGGCGGTCAGGCCGAGGCCCCCGTACAGCTCGCTGAGCTGGTCGTCGGTGAGGAAGCGGCCGGTGCTGGCGTCGACCGCCTTGGCCCACGGCACGTTCACCGCGCCCGGGATGTGCCCGGGCCGCTGCGCCTGCTCCTGCGGCAGGTGGTCGGGCGCCAGCTTCTCGCCGCGGAACTCCTCCGGGGAGCGCACGTCGACCAGCGCGCCCGCGTCGCCGCCCACCAGGGCCAGCACCTGGTCGCGGAAGGCGCGAATGGAGGTGTCCGGCTCGCGGACCGGGTAGCCGGAGGTCGACTGCACCGCCGGCGGGGCGGTGGTCAGCTCGCGGTCCTCCAGCTCCCACAGCTTGCGGCCGCCGTCCAGCAGCTTCACCGGGCCGTGGCCGTAGACCTTGTAGTACCAGTAGGCGTAGGCGGCGAACCAGTTGTTGTTGCCGCCGTAGAGGACCACGGTGGTCTCGGGGGTGATGCCGAGCTGGTCCTGCAGCTTGGCGAACTGCTCGGGGGCGATGAAGTCGCGGCGCAGCGGGTCCTGCAGGTCGGCGGTCCAGTTGACGGCGACCGCGCCGCGGATGTGGCCGCGGGCGTAGGCGTCGGTGTCCTCGTCGACCTCGACCACGCGGATGCCGGGGTCGTCCAGGTGCTCGGCCAGCCACTCGGTGGTGACCAGCAGCTCGTCGCGGGCGGGCATGGCATGCCTCCTCGGCAGGGAAGGGATGGACCGGGGCTGGCCGCGGCGCTGCGACCGTGCTGGCGAGCTACGCCGCGGCCCGGCGACACGGCGGCCGGCCGGCGGCCGAGTTGCCGGTGCCGAGCCCCATCGGGGCGCAGGCGCGGGTGGTGAGGGCGGCCGGGCCCTGCCGGGCCGGAGCGGCCGCCGCTGGTGCCGCGGACGGTGCCATCATGTGCGGGACAGGCTGCCATCAGCATGGTGACCTCGTCAACGAGCCGATCCGAAGGAGCCGTCATGCCGTTTCAGCCCCAACCCGACGATGCGCTGGTCGTGGTCGACGTGCAGCGCGACTTCTGCCCCGGGGGGAGCCTGGCCGTCCCCGGCGGCGACCAGGTGGTGCCGGTGATCAACCGGCTGGCGCCCCGCTTCGCCACAGTGGTGACCACTCACGACACCCACCCGCCCGACCACTCCTCGTTCGTGGAGCAGGGCGGGCCGTGGCCGCCGCACTGCCTGGAGGGCACGCCCGGCTGGGAGAACCATCCCGACCTGCGGGTGCAGCCCGACTTCCAGGTGTTCAAGGGCCGCGAGCGGGAGCTGGACGGCTACACTGGCTGGACCGCGGAGCTGAACGACTTCCTGGTCAAGCGGGAGGCCAAGCGGGTGGTCGTGACCGGCCTGGCCCTCGACTACTGCGTGCAGGCGACCGCGCTGGACGCCAGGGCCGCCGGCTACGAGGTGCTGGTGCTGACCGACGCCACCCGGGCCGTCAACCTGCAGCCCGGCGACGGCGACCACGCCCTCGACGCGCTGCGGGCGGCCGGCGTCCGCGAGGACCAGGCCGAGGGGTAGGCGGCCGGCCAGGTTGCGAGCCGGGCCGGGGAGGACCAACACTGAGGCGCGCAGCAGGCGGCGAGCAGCCGAGGAGGGCAAACGGGAGTGAGGTCGGCGTCGAAGGCGCGGCAGTTCCGGGACCATTGGGCCGACGAGATGGACGGCGCGGCCACCTACCGGGCGCTGGCCGAGCGCGCCGACGGCGAGCAGCGCGAGATCTTCCTGGCGCTGGCGGCGGCCGAGGAGCGCCACGCCCGCCACTGGGCGGACAAGCTGATCGAGCTGGGCGAGCCGGAGCCACGCCCGCAGGACCACCGGCCGCGCGCCAAGACCCGCCTGATCGGCTGGCTGGCCCGCCGCTTCGGGCCGGGCGCGGTGCTGCCGATCGTGGAGCGGGCCGAGGTGGCCGACGCCAGCCACTACGACGGCGTGGTCGACGCCACCGTGGCGATGGCCACCGACGAGCGGATCCACGCCCGGGTGCTCTCCGGGCTGACCCCCTCCACCGCCCGCGCCGGCGGGATCATGCGCGGCGAGCGCTGGCACCGCGGGGACGCCTCCGGCGCGCTGCGGGCGGCGATCTTCGGGGTCAACGACGGGCTGGTCTCCAACCTGTCGCTGGTCATGGGGGTCACCGGCGGCGAGGCCAGCCGCAAGTTCGTGCTGCTCGCCGGCCTGGCGGGGCTGCTGGCCGGGGCCTTCTCGATGGGCGCCGGCGAGTTCATCTCGGTGACCTCCCAGCGGGAGCTGTTCGAGCGGGAGATCGCCCTGGAGGCCGAGGAGATCGAGGCGATGCCCGACGAGGAGGCCAACGAGCTCGCCCTGATCTACCGCGCCAAGGGCATCGGGCGCGAGGAGGCGGAGGCGATGGCCGCCCGGATCATGCGCGACCGCGGCAACGCCCTGGACACCATGGCCCGCGAGGAGCTGGGGCTGAACCCGGACGAGCTGGGCTCGCCCTGGGGGGTCGCCACCTCCAGCTTCGCCTCCTTCGCCGGCGGCGCGGTGCTGCCGGTGCTGCCGTGGCTGCTCGCCTCGGGCGCGGCCGCCTTCCTGGGCTCGGTGGTGCTCTCGGCGGTCGCCCTGTTCGTGGTCGGCGCCGGGATCAGCCTGCTGACCGGGCGATCGCTGCTGCTGGCGGGCATGCGCCAGTTGCTGGTCGGTGGGCTGGCAGCGGCGGCCACCTTCGGGATCGGGCGGCTCATCGGCGTGAGCGTGAGCTGACCGCGATGACGACCTCCGACGGCGAGCCGCGCCGGGTGCTGCTGCTGGGGCCGCCCGGCTCCGGCAAGGGCACGCTCGCGCCGCACCTGTCGGAGCTGCTCGGCGTGCCGCACGTCTCCTCCGGGCGGCTGCTGCGCAGCTCCGCCGAGCAGGGCGACCCGCACGGCATCGGCGAGCAGGTGCAGCGCGGCCACCCAGTCCCTGACCGGGTGGTGCTGCAGGTGGTCGGCCAGGCGCTCGGCTCCGGGTTCATCCTGGACGGCTTCCCCCGCACCGTGCGGCAGGCCGCCGAGCTGGACCGGCTGCTGGCCGCCGAGGGGCACCTCATCCAGCTGGTGCTCGAGCTGGTCGTGCCCGACGACGTGGCCTCCGCCCGGCTGTCGCGGCTGGCGCGCATGGAGAGCCGCAGCGACGACAGCCCCGACACGGTCGCCGCCCGGCTGGTCACCTACCGGCGCGAGGCCGGGCCGCTGCTGGCCCACTACGTGGGCAGGGTCCGGCGGGTCCGCGCCTCCGGCGACGTCGACGAGGTCTTCCAGCGGGCCGAGCGGGCACTCGCCTCGCTCCCCAAGGCCGGCCGCGGCTAGGCCAGCCGGCTAACGCCGCGCCGCCCGGGCGCGGCGGGAGCGCAGGTAGTCGCTGACCACGTACTCCCCCAGCCGTTCCGCCGCCGGGGCGAACACCCGGCCGCCGTTCAGGCGCGCCATCGCGTCCACGAACGCGACCAGGCGCGGCTCCTCGTCCAGCATGAACACGTTGATGGTGGCGCCCCTGCGGGTCAGCCGGACCACCTCGGCGAGGGTCAGCTCGATGGTGCGCGGGTCCGGCGGCCACTCGAACCAGGGCATGCCGCCCGGTTCCAGGTGGGCGGTGGGCTCGCCGTCGGTGACCACCAGCACCACCGGCTCGGCCTCCGGGTGGCGGTCCAGGTGCCGCCCGGCCAGCATCAGCGCGTGCTGCAGGTTGGTCCCCTGGCCGACGTCCGGGGCGAGGTCGGGCAGCTCTGCCGGCCGCACCGTGCGCGCGAGCCGCGAGAACCCGATCACCGAGAGCGCGTCCTGCGGGTAGCTGGTGGACATCAGGCTGTGCAGCGCCAGCGCGGTCGCCTTGGCCATCCCCCACGCGTCCCGGAGCAGCATCGAGTAGGACTGGTCGATCAGCAGGCACACGGCAGCCGACGTGCGGTATTCGGTTTCCGTGACCTCGAAGTCGTCGGGGGACAGGCGAACTCGCGGCAGGCCCGGTTCATTCGGGGGGGAGCCCGCTCCCCCCCGAACCCCCGCAACTACCCGGCCCGCATCGGGCCTTGGCGTGGTGCCCCGATTGCCGGCTGCCCCGCGGAGCACCGCGTTCCGTACCGTGCGGACCACGTCGATGGGCTCTTCGTCGCCGAACTTCCAGGGGCGGGAGGCG
>DASQWY010000056.1:0-4089 GCA_035640005.1 Actinomycetes bacterium | reverse complement strand
GGCGGTGACCCCGGCTGACCCCCGGCGCGTGCTGGGCCAGCTGCGCCGCCACCCCGGCGCCACCACCGCCGAGCTGGCCACCCGCGCCGGGCTGTCGCCGCTGGCCACCCTCCAGGCGCTGGTAACGCTGCAACGCCGCGGACGCGCGCGCAGGACCGTCACCAGCCACGGCGCGGCGCTGCTTCGGTGGTGGCCAAGGTGACCATGACCTTCGCCGGCTGGTGGCAGGTGCCCGCCCACCTGCTGCCGGCCACCGCGCTGGCGACGCTGGAGTTCCCGCGCACCCCGGGCGGCTGCCAGCCGGTCGCCTGGGTCGAGGGCCGCGACTGGCGCGACCGCAAGACCAGCATCCCGCTGTACGACGCCCGCGCCTGCCCGCCCACCAAGGCCACCGCCGCCCAGCTGGTCGCCGCGGCCGCCCGCTCGGGCCAGCGGCGCACCTGCGCCGACTGCGGGGCGCGCTGCCAGCGGCCCCTGCCCCTCGACCCCGACGACCGGCGGCCGCGGAGCCCGGCCTGCCGGCAGCTCGCCCGGCTGCGCGCCCGCCAGGCCCAGCTCGCCCACGCCCGGCCCCTACTGGCCCAGCGCGCCGCCCAGCTGCTCGGCTGGACCGACGCCGCCATCCTCCAGGTCGACCCGACCGTCCCGCCGCCCACCCCCGCCTGTTGGGGGTCACTCCCGTTGGTGATGTAGGGGCCCCGTGGCGTCGCTCATCGTGGGGATGAGTTGACGCTCGTGTTCGTGTCGTGGGCTGCGGTTGCCCGGGTGGCGCTGCCCGAAGCAAGCTCTCGCCTGTCGTGAACGCGCAAGGCCCTCCCAGACTCGTGACGGAGATGGGGAGGGCCTTGCTGATGGTGCGAGGCGCACCGGGTGCTGATGGTAGAGGCCGACCCGGACTGGGTCGAGGGGGAGCTTGCCGCGGGCGCGCTGGCGTGCCCGGGCTGTGCGGGCGTGCTTGGCCCGTGGGGGTTTGCGCGGCGTCGGCGGCTGCGTGGCCGGGCCGGTGAGGTGCGGCTTCGGCCTCGGCGGGGCCGGTGCCGGGACTGCGGTGTGACCCACGTGCTGCTGCCGACCGTGGCGCTGCTGCGCCGCCGGGACCTGGTGGAGGTGATCGGGGAGGCGTTGCTGGCCAAGGCCGTCGACGCTTCCAGGGGTCATCGCCGGATCGCTGCCTGGCTTGGCCTGCCGGCGTCGACCGTGCGCGGCTGGCTGCGCCGCCTGGCCGGGCGGGCGGAGCTGGTGCGGGCGCATTTCACCAGGTTGGCGGTGTGGCTGGACCCGACGGCTGGTCCGGTGTGTCCGCGTGGGTCGCCGTTTGGTGACGCGGTGGAGGCGATCGGGGTGGCGGCGGTGGCGGCCGGGCGCCGGTTGGACCTGGTCGCGGTGCCGACCAGTGCCTGGCGGCTGGCCGCCGGGGCGAGCGGCGGGCGGCTGCTGGGCAACACCAACGCGCCCTTCCCGGCGCCATGGTGAGGCGGCGAGGCTGCGTCGAGTCGCCGAGTTCCCAAGGCGACCCGCCCACCTCCAGGGGAGCCGCCGTGGACGACCATCGCCACGCCGTCGCGCTGTTTCGCTACTCGCTCATCCGGGAAGCTGCCGATCCCTCGCTCGGCCCACGCGAGCGGGGGATGCTGGTGCGTGCGCTCGCCGAGCGGGACCATCTGGGTCCCAAGGGCGAGCGGGTCAGGGTCAGCCGCAACACCATCGACCGGTGGATCCGCGCCTGGCGCCAGGGCGGGTTCGAGGCGCTGCTGCCCGATCCCCGCGTCGGGGTGCCACGCAGCCCGGCCAAGCTGCTGGAGTTGGCGGTCACGCTCAAGCGGGAGGCGCCCCGGCGGACCAGCGCGCAGATCGCCCAGATCCTGGCCGAACAGACCGGGCACAGCCCGCACCCCCGCACGCTGCTGCGCCATTTCGCCCGGATCGGGCTGGACCGCCAGCTCGCCGGCCGCCCACCGCGTGCCTTCGGGCGGTTCGAGGCTGAGCGGCCCAACGACCTGTGGACCGCGGACGCGCTGCACGGCCCGACGGTCGCCGGCCGCAAGAGCTACCTGTTCGCCGCGATCGACGACCACTCCCGCGCCCTGGTCGGCTACCGCTGGGGCCTTGGCGAGGACACCGTGCGGCTGGAGGCGGCGCTGCGCGCCGGCTTGAGCGCCCGTGGCGTGCCGGCCACCCTCTACGTCGACAACGGCTCGGCGTTCAAAAGCCGCCAGCTCGAGCGGGCCTGCGCGGTGCTGGGGATCCGCCTGACCCACTCGGCACCCGGCGAACCCCAAGGCCGCGGCAAGATCGAGCGGGTCTTTGGCACCGTCCGCAGCCAGTTCCTGGTCGAGCTGGACGCCCGCGGCGGCGCCGGCGACCTGGCCGAGCTCAACCGGGTGTTCGCCGCCTGGGTCGAGGGGGCCTACCACCGCCGCACCCACTCCGAGACCGGCCAGGCACCCCTGCAACGGTTCCTGGCCGCCGGCCCGCCGACGCTGCCCAGCCCCGAGCGGCTGCGGGAGGCGTTCTTGTGGTCGGAGAAAAGGCAGGTGGCCAAGACGGCCACGGTCGGGCTGCACGGCAACGCCTACGAGGTCGACCCCGCCCTGGTCGGGACCACCGTGGAGCTGGTCTTCGACCCGTTCGACCTGACCCGGGTCGAGGTCCGCTACCAGGACCGCCCCATGGGGGTGGCCCGGCCAGTCAAGGTCGGCCGTCACGTCCACCCACAAGCCACCCGCGCCAACCCCGAGCCGGCCGCGCCGGCCACCCCCAGCGGGATCGACTACCTCACCCTGGTCGAGCAGCGCCTGGCCGCCCAGACCAGACGCACGATCGCCTACGCCGAGCTGCCCCTGCCCGGCCTGGAGCACCCCAGCCCCCAGCCCGGCCACGACCCCGGCGCCTCGCCCACCGGCCACGACCGCCAAGGAGCCCCGTGATGATCGAGCGCCTGCGCGCCCACTACGGCTTCAGCCGCACCCCCTTCGGCCGCGACCTCGCCCCCGGCATGCTGCACCGCCACCACACCCACGCCGAAGCCGTCGCCCGGATCAGCTGGCTGATCGGCGAACGCGCCCTCGGGGTGGTCACCGGCGAGGTCGGCGCCGGCAAGACCGTCGCCGCCCGCGCCGCCATCGCCAGCCTCGACCCCGTCCGTCACACCGTCATCTACCTGGCCAACCCCATGGTCGGCGAGCGCGGCCTCTACACCCACATCGTCCGCTCGCTGGGCGCCGCTCCCCGCTTCCACAAGGCCAACGTCATCCTGCAAGCCACCGAACTGCTCCTCGCCGAGCAGCACGAACGCGCCCGCACCCCGATCCTGGTCGTCGACGAGGCCCACCTGCTCGGCTGCCAGCAGCTGGAAGAGATCCGCATGCTCACCAACCACGACCTCGACACCCGAAGCCCGTTCGCCTGCCTGCTGCTTGGCCAGCCCATGCTGCGCCAGCGCGTCAAGCTCGGCGTCATGGCCGCCCTCGACCAGCGCATCGGCCTGCGCTACCACCTGGACGGCATGGCCTTGGAGGAGACCGCCAGCTACCTCCGCCACCACCTGCAGCTCGCCGGCCGCTCCGACGCCCTGTTCAACGACGACGCCGTCGCGCTCATCCACCAGACCAGCCGCGGCATCCCCCGCGCCGTCAACAACCTGGCCACCCACTCGCTGCTGGCCGCGTTCGCCGACGGCAAGGGCATCGTCGACGAGACCTCAGCCCGCACCGCCATCGCCGAGGTCACCACGAACTGATCCCCTGGCTGCACCCCAACCTGGTGCCCATGGCCGCAACCCGGCCATGGGCACCTTCGCATCCCGGACACGAACCCGATGCCCACCCCACGATCCCGCCTCCGCCTCACCCGACATCCCCACGGTGAGCGTCCCAACCGTGTTCATCGACGCTGTCGCGCGACACCAGGACGGCGATACCAGCAGCACCAGGAGGGTCCGATGAAGCTGCGCCTGCACGGCACCTTGGAGGAGTGCCAGGAGGCCGCCCGCCGCCTGGCGCGGCTGTTCCAGGTGGTCGCGGTCAGCCCGCCCTACCCCGACCGCGGCCCCAGCGTGCTGGTCCGCGTGTACGTCGAGGTCCGCCTGGA
>DASQWY010000055.1:0-2971 GCA_035640005.1 Actinomycetes bacterium | reverse complement strand
GAGCCGCTGGCTGGGCGCGCGGGTCGCCGTCCAGGCGGTCGCCGTCGCCGCGGTCGGCCTGCTCTGCTGGGCGCTGCTGAGCCAGCTGCTGTTCTTCGCCCTGGCCAACCTGGGCTTCCCGTTCCGGCTGGCGTTCTGGATCAGGGACTCCTCCGGGGGGCCGCCGGCGCCGTGGGCGCTGTGGTCGACCCTCCACCGCGTCCCCCACCGTGGCAGCATCTGGGCGGCCACCTATCCGACCTCCGACGGCGGCCCGACCCTCGCCGGCGCCTGGGCCTACCACGCCGGCGCGTTCCTGGTGACGATCTTCCCGCTGCTGGCGTGGGCGCTGCGCGGCCTGACCCGGCTGCAGGCGTGGGCGACCCGGGCGCTACTGGGCGAGGCGCCGGCCTGATCTCAAGATGAGACGACCTTGGCTGCGAGGTTGCGGTCTCATGGCGGCGTCACCGGGCGAAGGTAGGTCGCCATGGCCGAAGGGCTGCACACCGGTCAGGTCGAGTCCTCGGACGTCGTGCGGTCGGTGCAGCGCGCGCTCCGCGTGCTCGAGGTGGTCGCCTCCAGGCCGGACGGGCTGACCGCCAAGGCGATCGCGCGGCGCGCGCAGATCGCCCTGTCCACCACCTACCACCTGCTCAACACGCTGGTCGCCGAGGGCTACCTGGTGCGCCTGGAGGGCGCCCGCGGCTACGGGCTCGGCTACCAGGTCTCGGCGCTGTCCCGCAGCCTGCGCCAGCAGCTCGGCGTCACCTGGGCGGTCGACGCCGCCGTCACCGAGCTGCACAAGCAGGCCGGCGCGGCCGCCTACTACATGGTCTTCCGCGACAGCGAGCTGGTCCTCGCCCACGTGGTCGACTCGCCCGAGGCGGGCCGGGTCGACCCGCTGGACGTCGGCTTCGGCGCGGCGGCGCACGCCCTGGCCTGCGGCAAGGTCATGCTGGCCGCGCTGGCCCCGCGCGACCGGCGCGAGTACCTGCACCAGCGCGGCCTGCCGGCGTTCACCGAGCGGACCACCACCGACCGCTCGCGGCTGGACCGGGAGCTGGAGCAGGTCGCCGCGGCCGGCCTGGCCACCGACCAGGGCGAGTTCCGGCCCGACGTCGCCTGCCTGGCCGCCCCGGTGCTCGGCCCCGACGGGCGGGTCGCCGGCTGCGTGTCGGTGTCGCTACCCGCCGCCGAGTTCCAGCAGCGGCGCCGGCGGCTGGAGCCGGTGGTGCGCGAGGGGGCGGCGCGCACCTCCCGCGCGCTGCCGGTGGCCGCCGGCTGAGGCGCGCCGCTCAGCCGCCGGCGCGGGTGAAGGAGGCCACCTCGAGCTCGCGGGTGAGCTTTCCCTGCTGCCGCATCAGGTCGGCGACCCGCTGCAGCCTGGCGGGGTCGGGGACGGCGGCGTAGCGCGGCAGGGTGAGCCGGCCGGCCGCTCCGGCGGTGACCCTGGCGGAGCCCGGCAGCGCCGCCGCGACCTTGGACGGGTCGGCGGCGTCGGCGACCCCCTTGCGGAGGGCGCGCACGAACGCGGCCACCGTCCGCGGGTACTGGTCGGCGAAGCGGCGGTCGACCGCGTAGCCGCCGACCGGCAGCCCGTCGGTCGGCCCGGAGAACGGGTCGACGACCCGCCTGGCGTGCAGGGCGCCCCTCACCGCGCTGGCGTACGGCTCCACCAGCCAGGCCGCGTCCACCTGGCCGCGCTGCAGGGTGGCGGCCATCTCCGGGAGGGGGACCTGCACCAGGTGGAGCTGGCTGGCGGCGACGCCGGCGGCCCGCAGCACCGCGGTGACCGACAGGTCGGCGACGTCGTTGAGGGTGTCGACCGCCACCTTCCTGCCGGCCAGGTCGGCGGGGCCGCGGACCGGCGAGCCCGGCATGGCGTACACGCCGCCGAAGCCGGGTGTGGCGCTGTCGCCGTCGGCGATCACGGTCAGGTCGACGCCGCCGCTCTTGGCCAGGAACAGCGACACGTAGGTGGAGAACGACACCTGCACCGAGCCGGCGACCATCGCGGGGATGATCGCCTCGCCGTCCTGGAACTGCTGGAACCTGACGGTCAGGCCCTCCTGCCGGAAGTAGCCGCGCCGCTCGGCCAGGTACAACGGGGCGGCGTCGACCACCGGCGGCACCCCGACGGTGACGGTGCTGGTCTCCGGCCGGCCCGGGGAGCCGTGGCCGCCGCAGGCCGCCAGGGCGGCGGCCAGCAGCGCGGCGAGGACCAGCGCGAACCGGCGGCGCACGTCAGCCGCCGCGCCGGTCGGTCGCGCCCGCCGCGGCGTGCGGCCGCGGCGCCGACGGGCGCGGCAGCCGCGAGCAGCACAGGATCGCCACGTCGTCGGAGAGCTCCCGGCCGTTGGCGTTGTGGACGACCTCCAGCAGCCGGTCCAGCAGCTCGTCCAGCCCGCCGGTGGCCTCCAGCAGCCCGGCGACCGTCTCCGCCAGCGCCTCGATCCCGAACCGCTCCACCGACCCCGGCGCCCGCAACCCCTCCACCAGCCCATCGGTGTAGCACAGCAGCGTCCACGCCTCCCCCACCTGCAGCGTCTCCGCCTGCCACGGGTAGCCGTGGTCGTGGATGCCGAGCGCCGGCCCGGCCGGCACGTCCCCCACGCAGACGCGCCCGTCCTTGATCAGCAGCGGCGGCGGGTGCCCGGCCAGGGCGATGGTCACCCGCTCGCGGTCGGGGCTGACCCAGGCACAGCAGACGGTGGTGAACATCTCCTCCGAGGAGCGGTTGGAGACCAGCACCTTGTCCAGCCCCTCCAGCAGCGTGCCGGGGCCGTGGCCCGACAGGACCAGCCCCTGCCAGGCGGCGCGCAGGGCGACGCCGACGGCGGCCTCGTCGGGCCCGTGGCCGGCGACGTCGCCGATCAGGGTGGCCACGGTGCCGTCGGGCAGCTCCAGGGCGTCGTAGAAGTCGGCGCCCAGCAGCGCCCGCTCCTGGCCGGGCTGGTAGCGGGTGCGCAGCAGCAGCGCCGGGTCGCGCAGC
>DASQWY010000054.1:0-7214 GCA_035640005.1 Actinomycetes bacterium | reverse complement strand
CTGCAGGGGCACCTGTACGGCCTGCGCGGCCGGGCACTGAAGCGCCGGGCGGACGGGCTGCTGGAGCGCCTGGGCCTGGCCGAGGCCGCCGACCGGGTGGCCCGCACCTGGTCGGGCGGGATGCAGCGCAAGCTGGACGTGGCCATGGGCCTGATCCACCAGCCGCAGGTGCTGTTCCTGGACGAGCCGACCACCGGCCTGGACCCCGAGGCCCGCGCGGACATGTGGCGGGAGGTCTCCCGCCTGGCCGAGCAGGGGCTGACGATCCTGCTGACCACCCACTACCTGGAGGAGGCCGACCGGCTGGCCAGCCGGCTGGCGATCGTGGACCGCGGCCGCGTGGTCGCCGCCGGCACGCCCGAGCAGCTCAAGGGCGAGCTGCGCGGCGACGCCATCCACGTCGAGCTCGGCGAGCCGGAGGCCGACGGGCGGGTGCACCGCGCGCTGGAGCGGGTCGCCGGCGTGGGCGAGGTCGTGCTCGACGAGCGGGGCCGCACCGTGCACGCACGGGTCGGCTCCAGCGCCAGCGCGGTGCCGGCCGTGCTGCAGGCACTGGAGGCCGAGGGCGTCAAGGTCGCCTCGGTCACGGTCGCCCGCCCCTCCCTCGACGACGTCTATCTCCGCTACGCCGGCCGCGCCTTCGCCAACGCCGACCAGGAGGCTGCCCGATGACCGCCGTCGCCCACTCCTACTACTTCACCATGCGGGGCGTGCGCGCCCTGCTGCGCCAGCCCGCCTACGTGCTGGTCACACTGGTGCAGCCGGTGATCTGGCTGCTGCTGTTCGGCGCGCTGTTCCGGCGCGTGGTCGAGATCCCCGGCTTCGGGGCGGGGTCCTACGTGACCTTCCTCACCCCCGGCGTGGTGGTCATGACCGCCCTGTTCTCCGCCGGCTGGAGCGGCATGGGCTTCATCGAGGACATCGACCGCGGCGTGCTGGACCGCTTCCTGGTCTCGCCGGTGCGACGCGGCGGGCTGATGGCCGGCAGCCTCGCCTACAGCGCGATCACCGTGCTGGTGCAGTCGCTGATCATCGTCGGCCTCGGCCTGGCCATCGGGGCGCGCTTCGACGGCGGCGCCGCCGGCGCGGCCGTGCTGGTCGCCGGCGCGGTGCTGGTCGGGGTGGCGGTCTCGTCGCTGTCCAACGCGCTCGGCCTGCTGGCCCGCCAGCGGGAGACGCTGATCGGCGCCACCCAGTTCGTCATGCTGCCGCTGACGTTCCTGTCGGCGGCGATGATGCAGCTGCGCCTGATGCCGGCGTGGATGCGGCAGGTGGCCCGCTACAACCCGCTCAACTGGGCGGTCGAGGCCGGCCGCGTGGCGCTCGGCTCGCACGCCGACTGGGGGTTCGTGGGGCTGCGCATGGGCGGCCTGCTGCTGGTGGCGGTCGCCTGCGCCTGGCTGGCGACGCGGGCGTTTCGGGCGTACCAGCGGTCGGTCTGAGTGGCCGTGCGGTCCGGGGAGCGTCCGGTCAGTCGGGCGGGCGCTCCCCGTCGGCGGTGCCGGCCGCGAACGCGACCAGCTGGGCGCGGCTGGCCAGTTGCAGCTTGGCGAGCAGCGACGAGACGTGGCTCTCGACCGTGTGCACTGACAGGAACAGGCGCTCGGCGATCAACGCGTTCGGGTGGCCCCGTTCGCGCTCGCCGCCCGCATGCGCCTGCTCGACGGCTGGCGCGACCTGGCCCGGCCGGCCGGGGCGTTCGGGGTGCTGACGGTGGTCGCCCTGGCCGCCACCGGCGCATCGCAGAGCACCGCCGCGCAGGGCTGGACGCAGCGGGTGGCGGCGGTGCTGGTGCCCCTCGGGGTGGTGGCGCTGGCGCTGCGGGTGCGGCGGCTGGCGGTCAGTCCGGCAGCAGCGGCACCGTCAGGCCCTGGTCGCGGCCAAGCAGCACGGCTCGGGTGACGGCGCCCGACCCGAAGCGGTCGCGCAGGCGGTCGAGGGTGGCGTCCAGGGCGCCGGCGCTGTCGCTGAAGCGGTCGAACGGCAGCGCCAGCTGGATGGCGCCGTCGTCGTCGAGGTTGGTCAGCGCCACGCCGACCAGCGTGAGGCCCTGCCGCTCGATCAGCGGCATAGCCGCCGCCAGCAGCCCCCTGGCCGTGACCAGGATCGTGTCGGTGTCCGCGGTCGCCTCGGCCAGGGTGCGCGAGCGGGTCGCCCGCGAGAAGTCGCCGAAGCGCAGGCGCAGCACCACCGTGCGGCAGACCCGCCGGGCGGTCCGCAGCCGGCGGCTGAGCCGGTCGACCAGGGCGATGACGACGCTGTCGAGGGCGTCGGGCGACCTGGGGATGCGGCCGAGCGCGCGCTGCGCCCCGATCGAGCGCCGGCGGCGGCCGACCTGCACCGGCCGCGGGTCGCGGTTGTGCGCCAGCGCGTGCAGGTGGCGTCCGGACGCCCGCCCGAGCATCGACACCAGCGCCGCCTCGCCCAGCCGGGCGACCTGGCCGACGGTGGTGATCCCCCGGTCGCGGAGCTTGCCGGCGGTGACCGGCCCGACGCCCCACAGCCGCTCCACCGGCAGCGGGTGCAGGAAGGCCAGCTCCCCGTCGGGCGGCACCAGCAGCAGCCCGTCGGGCTTGGCCACGCCGCTGGCGACCTTGGCGAGGAACTTGGTCCTGGCCACCCCGACGGTGATCGGCAGGCCCACCCGCTCCAGGATGTCGTGCCGCAGCCGGGCGGCGATCTCGGCCGGCGGGCCGCTGATGCGCCGCAGCCCGCCGACGTCGAGGAACGCCTCGTCGATCGACAGCCCCTCCACCAGCGGCGTCGTCTGCCTGAACACCTCGAACGCCGCCTTGCTCGCCTCGGCGTAGGCCGACATCCGGGGCCGCACCACGATCGCCTGCGGGCACAGCCGGCGCGCCTGCAGCCCGCCCATGGCCGTGCGCACGCCGTGGGCCTTGGCCTCGTAGCTGGCGGCGAGCACCACCCCGGCGCCGACGATCACCGGGCGGCCGCGCAGCCCCGGGTGGTCCCGCTGCTCGACCGACGCGTAGAACGCGTCGAGGTCGGCGTGCAGGATGGTGGCGTCGGCTGGCACGAACGTATGTTCGCATCACCAGCCGACAGGACGCCACCGCGGCCGGTCGCGCGCCGTGGTGGCGTCCGCTACGGGCGGGCGATCCTACTTGACGATGTCGATGACCTCGCTGTCGGTCTCGCTGCCGCAGACGTTCGACCTGCAGCCGAAGATCTCGGCGCTGGCGACCGCGACCCCCTGCTTGAAGGTCTTCCCGCCGGACGCCTGCACGCGGACGGTGACCTGCTGGCCCGACCCGGTGCAGCCGACGCTGGTGAACCCGAAGCCCCGGGCGACGCCCGATCCGGACTTCTGGGTGACGTCGACCTGGAGGTCCGCGAACGTGGCGTTGCAGGTGACCTCGAGCGGCACGTCCACCGCGGCGCCCCGGGCCACCAGGTGCGCCGGGGACTCGACCTGGACGTCGAGGAACAGCCCACCGGAGAAGAACGCGACCGCCGGGCCGGACGCGGCGAACAGGGCCAGCACCACGCCGGCGGCGATGGCGACGACCGCGGCGGCGAGCTTGGTTCGCTGCTTGGTTCTCATCAGACTCCCTTCCTTGGGGCAATGACGGACCGCTTGCGGGCACCGGCGCCCGCCGGCGCCGGGAGCACCGCGCCGACCAGCAGCGCCACCGTGAGCACCACTGCTGGCAGGTGCCAGACGAAGTCGAAGCCGCTGTGCACGGCGAAGGCTGCCGTGGCCGCGACCACCCCGGCCCAGGCCGGGCGCGCCGGGCCGGCGGGGCGCGCGCGCCACAGCAGGCGTGCGACCGCGACCAGCAGGACCGCGAGCAGCGCCAGGCCGACCAGGCCGAGCTCGGCCGCGACCTGCAGGTACTCGTCGTGGGCGTAGGTGAACAGCTGGGTGCCGCCATCTCGACCCTCCCATCGCAGCTCGGCGTGACCCGGCCCGGCGCCGGTCAGCGGCTGCCGGGCGACCACCCGCAGGGCCGCGTGCAGCGCGCCGTCCCGGTCGGGGGAGGCGAGGCTGACGCGCGCGGCCGCGACCGTCCTGGCGGCGCCGCCCGCGTCCCCGCCGCCGGCGAGCAGCGCGGCGAGACCGCCCGCCAGCACGCAGCCGGCCAGCAGCGCCACCACCGGCCGCCACCGCAGCCGCGCCAGCAGCACCGCCAGGGCGAGCCCGCCGCCCAGGCCGGCGAGCGCCAGCGCCGGCCTCGGCCTGCTGGCGGCCGGCATCGACGGCAGCAGGCAGGCCAGCGCCAGCAGGGCGCCCGCCAGCGGGCCGGCCGCGGCCCGGGCGGTCGCCCGGGGCCCCAGCAGCCCGCCGAGCACCAGCAGGCCGACCGCCAGCGCCAGCACGCCCGCGCGGCTGGCGGTCGCGGCCAGCCCCACCAGCAGCCCGGTGGCGGCCAGCGCCAGCGGCGCGGAGCGCGGCAGCGTGACCAGCCGGGCGAGCGCCAGCAGGGCCAGCGGCGCCAGCACCGCGGCGGTGGCGTTCGGGTAGCTCAGCGTCGACGACGCCCGCCACAGGCCCTGCGCCTGGAACGCCCAGGAGCCGACCCGCCCGGCGACCCCCAGCCAGCCGGCGGCCGCCACCACCAGGCCGACCCCGACCACGCCGAGCAGCAGGACCTCCCGGTCCTCCTCCCCGAGCCGGCGGCAGACCAGCAGGGTGGCGACGGCGCCGAGGAGCAGCAGCGCCGGCCGGACGGCGAGCCCGGCGACGCCGTGCAGGGCGCCGTCGAGGACCGCCCACGCCGCCAGCGCCAGCGCCGGAGCGACCGGCGGCAGGCGAAGGTCGGCTCGGGTCAGCGGCCAGGCGCCCAGCGCCAGGCCGGCCGCGGCCGCCAGCAGCACCAGCAGGTAGCGCTGCGCCGGCGGGTAGTAGGCGCCCTGGGCGAGGGTCCCGGCGGCGACCGCCACCAGCAGCAGCAGCCCGGCCAGCCCGGTGACCCGGCGCTCGGACGCGCCCTCCACGCCGGCATCGCCCCGACCCGCGCCCGCGACGGACATGCCACCCCCAGAGGCGTCGGCCCGTCGCGGCGGGCCTGATCCTTACACGGTCGAGAACCCTACTAATCCCGAAGGTCCGAAACAAGCTCTGTTACGTCACTGAGACAATGCGGGCGGCGGCCAGCCGGCCGCGCTCGACCCGCAGCAGGCCGATCGTGCCGCGCGGCTGGCGGCGCCGGTCGGTGGGCGAGCCGGGATTGAAGATGCGCAGGCCCAGGTCCTCGTCGTGCAGGTCGAGCGGGACGTGCGAGTGGCCGAACACCACCAGGTCCGCGGTGGGGAAGCGGCGCCGCAGCCGCCGCGCCCGCCCCGCCCGCTGGCCGGCGTCGTGGACCATGCCGACCCGCAGGCCCTCCAGGTCGAGGGTGAGGGACGCCGGCGCGCCCCAGGCGCGCACGTCGGGCCCGTCGTTGTTGCCCAGCACCGCCCGGACCGGCGCGAACGCCGCCAGCTCCTCCAGCACCTCGGCGGTGCACACGTCGCCGGCGTGCAGGATCAGGTCGGCCCCGGCCAGCCGCCTGGCGACCGCCGGCGGGCAGCCCCGCCAACGCCTGGGCGCGTGGGTGTCGGCCAGTACCGCGATGCGCATTCCGGTAGTGTGCCGGGCCATGGGCCCCTCGGCGATGGACCAGGCCGGCTCGCCCGGCGTCCAGGTCGGCGACCTGGTCGAGGACCTGGACACTCCGTTGGTCCTCGCCGACCTCGACCGCATGGAGCGGAACCTCCGCGACTGGCAGTCGTGGATGGACGGGCTCGGCGTCAGGTTCCGGGTCCACGTCAAGACCCACAAGGTGCCGGAGATCGCGCTGCTGCAGCTGGCCGCCGGCGCCAGCGGCATCTGCTGCGCGAAGCTCAGCGAGGCCGAACCGTTCGTGGCGGCCGGCATCGCCGACGTCTGCGTCGCCTACCCGGTCCTCGGCGAGCAGAAGTGGGCGCGGGCCGCCGCGCTGGCCCGGCGCGGGGTCCGCCTGACGGTGAACTGCGACGCCGAGGAGGCGGTCCGGCAGGCCTCCGACGCCGCCGCGGCCGCCGGCGTGGTGCTGAAGCTCCAGGTCGACGTCGACAGCGGCATGCGCCGCGGCGGCGTCGACCTGGACGACCTGGACCGGATCGAGCGGCTGGCGCGCACGATCCTCGGCCTTCCCGGCATCGAGTTCGACGGGCTGACGACGCACCGCTCCTACTTCTTCGAAGGCAAGCGCAGCCGCCAGGAGGAGGGCCACACCGAAGGCCGGCTCATGGTCGGGATCGCCGAGCGCCTGCGCTCGCGCGGCCTCCAGGTGCGCGAGGTGACCGCCGGCAGCAGCTTCACCGGCAGGTACGTGGCCGAGGTCGAGGGCGTCACCGAGGTGCGGGCCGGGACCTACGTCTTCTACGACGCGATGCACCTGCACGAGGGCAGCGCCACCGCGGAGCAGCTGGCGCTCACGGCGCTGTGCCGGGTGGTGAGCCGCTGGGGCGACGGCGGCGTCACCATCGACGGCGGGTCGAAGACCTTCTCAGGGGACCGTGGCGTGGTCGGGACGGCGAACCCGCCGCCGGCCGCCCCGGCGATGACCTTCTCGACCGACGGCCGCGTGGTGATCGAGCGGCTCACCGAGGAGCACGGCATGGGCCGCGCGGAGGGGGAGGTGGCGCTGGGCGAGAAGCTCCGCTTCTACCCGTTCCACGCGTGCACCTGCTGCAACCTGACCAACGAGATCGTCGGCGTGCGCGGCGACCGGGTCGAGCGGGTCTGGCGCGTCGCCGCCCGCGGCCTGCGGACCTGATCCGGATCCGCGGTCGCTGCGCGCCGGGCGGTGGCGGCTACAGGTGGCGCAGCCCGACCGGCCCGCGCGGCGTGGGGCCCTCCCCGTTCTCCTCGGCCTGCGGAGGGACCTGGTGCAGCGCCGCCGCGTACTGCCCGGGCGACAGCCACACCACCCGTTCGGCCAGGTCGGGAGCCACCACCCCCAGCCAGGCCCACTCGGGCCCGGCCAGGTCACATAGGAACATGCCGATCGCGCCGCAGCCGCACCGCCCCGTCGGCACCGGCTCGCCCGGCACCCGCTCCGGCGGCAGGTCCAGCCGGTGCGCGTGCGGCGGCAGGGCCCGCCGCCGCCGCAGCAGCGTCCGGGCACGCTCCACCAACTGCTGTCCGCCAGCCATGCGCGGTTCCTTCTTGTCCGGTCCGTCCCGGCGGGTTCTACCCCATCTGCCCGGTCGCCGCCAACTCGGCC
>DASQWY010000053.1:0-2286 GCA_035640005.1 Actinomycetes bacterium | reverse complement strand
GGCCCGGTGGGTGCCGGTGTCCCTTGGCACGAAGTCGCGCACCGCGAAGGTGGGGAGGAAGCGCGGCACCCGCCGCGCCCTGGTGCCCCGCTCGAACCCGTAGGCCAGCTTGATCAGGGTCGGCTCGCCCCACCGCCGGCCGATGAAGCTGATGCCGACCGGCAGGGTGTCCAGGGAGAACCCGGCCGGGACCGAGATGCTCGGGTAGCCGGCCACCGCCGAGGGGGTCGAGCTGGCGGTGAGGAAGTGGTCGCCGTTGACCAGGTCGGTCGTCCACGACGGGCTGCCGGTCAGGCTCACGATGGCGTCGAGGTCGAACCTGTCCATGGTCGAGTTGATGCCGTCCTGCATCAGCCGCTTGGAGGTCGCCAGCGCGTCCTTGTAGACGGGGTCGTCGAGCCCGTCGGTGGCCTCGGCGAGCAGGAAGATCTCCTGGCCGAACCAGGGCATCTCCTGGTCGGCGTGGGCGTCGTTGAAGGCGATCAGGTCGGCGAGCGTGCGCATCGGGGTGTGGCGCAGCTCCGACAGGTAGGCGGCGATGTCGGCCTTGAACTCGAACAGCAGGACGGTGAACTCCGGGTTGAAGGCGTCGGCCACGTTGGGGATGTCGGCCGGGTCGACGATCGTGGCCCCGAGCCGGCTCAGGTCCGCGATGGCCTGCTCGGCGACCTGGTCGCCTTCCGGGCTGATGCCGAACACGCCGTCGCGCCACACGCCGATGCGCGCCCCGCGCAGCCCGTCCGGGTCCAGGAAGCGGCGGTAGTCGCGGAAGCTGTGGCCGCGGCTGGCGGCGGTGGCCGGGTCGCGCGGGTCGACCCCGGTCATCGGGCCGAGCACGGTGGCGGCGTCGGCGACGGTCCGGCACATCGGGCCGGTGACGTCCTGGCTGTGGGCGAGCGGCACCACGCCGGCGCGGCTGGTCAGGCCGAGGGTCGGCTTGATGCCGACGATCCCGCAGGTCGCCGACGGGCACACGATCGAGCCGTCGGTCTCGGTGCCGAGCGTGCCGGCGGCCAGGTTGGCCGAGGCGGCGATGCCCGACCCGGAGCTGGAGCCGCACGGGTTGTGGTCCAGCACGTACGGGTTCAGGCACTGCCCGGCCCGGCCCGACCAGCCGCTGGAGGACTGCAGCGAGCGGAAGTTGGCCCACTCCGACAGGTTGGCCTTGCCGAGGATGACCGCGCCCGCCTGGCGCAGCCGCCTGACCACGAACGCGTCCCGGGGCACGCGCGAGCCGACCAGCGCCAGCGAGCCGGCGGCGGTCTCCATCTTGTCGCGGGTGGCGTAGTTGTCCTTGACCAGGATGGGGATGCCGTGCAGCGGGCCCCTGGGGCCCTGGCGGCGGCGCTCCTGGTCGAGCGCGGCGGCGATGGCCAGCGCGTCCGGGTTGACCTCGATCACCGAGTTGAGCTGGATGCCGGACAGGTCGATCCGCTGGATGCGGCGCAGGTAGGCCTGGGTCAGCCGCCGGGAGGTGAGCGTGCCCGCCGCCATCGCCGCCTGCAGCTCGGCGATGGTCTTCTCCTCGAAGGGGAAGGAGGAGCCGGCGGCGGCCGCGGCGGCCGGTTGGGCCGCGAGGGCGGGCTGTGCCGAGGCGGCGGCGGCCGCGCCCGTGGCCGTGGTGACCTGGAGGAAGCGCCTGCGGCTGACTCGTCCGTCCATGATCCCTCCCGGGGTGGAGAACCCGACGCTCGGCGCATCACACCCCAGGATCGGACAAAAGGCAAGACGGGCGCGGCGGTCTATGCTGGGCGCATGCGGGTCTCGATCGTGCGCCAGGGCGGCTTCGCCGGGCTGACCACCGCCACCACCCTCGACTCGGCGGCGCTGGCGGCCGACGGCGAGGCGGAGCTGCGGCGGCTGGTGGAGGGCGCCGGCGTGTTCGAGCTGCCCGAGGGGCGGGCCGCCGCGCGGCAGCCGGACCGGTTCGGCTACGCCCTGACGGTGGAGGACGGCGAGCGCCGCCGCACCGTGCGGCTGGCCGAGGAGGAGCTGCCGCCGGCGGTCCGCTCGCTGATCTCCTGGGTCGAGCGGGCGCCCGGCCGGCAGCGGCAGGCGCGGCCGCCCGGCGCCGCGCCCGCCTGAGCCGCCTCAGTCCGAGCGGACGTCCAGCCGCAGGACCGTGCGGTCGTCGAAGGGGCCGGCGGCGGTGGCGGCGCCGCCGCGGACCGCCCAGCCGGCCGCGGGCGCGGGGCGCGCCCCCGGCGGGACCAGCACCTCCACCCGCAGCGCCGGCGCGGCGACCAGCTGCTGCGGGTCGGCGACCAGCTCGTAGCGGAGCCCGCC
>DASQWY010000052.1:0-25355 GCA_035640005.1 Actinomycetes bacterium | reverse complement strand
CTCCTCCCGCCGGTTGCGGCCGCGGCCGAGCGGCGCGCCGTCCGGCCCGACCACCACCGCGCCGACGGGCACGTCGTCGTGGCCGACGGCCGCCCGCGCCTCCTCGAGGGCGACCCGCATCCACGCCTCGTCGGCCACCGGACGTGTCACCCCTGGCGCCGGGGAACGGATCGGTTCCATGGGCGCATACGATGCCGGGCCGGGCGGGCCGGCGCCACCCGGGCGCCGGCGGCCGACACTGGCCCCATCCTGCTGAACTAGCCACCGGGGGGCGGCGATGACCACGGGACTAGGTCAATCGGGGCAACTTGGGTTTAGCCCTCGACTCCACGGGCGCCACCTTGGAGACTCCGCCCCGCAAGGGGGGGCATGAAGGGGGGGCCCAACCTCACCGGGGCGGTGGGTAGCGGTCGGTCCGCGCAACGCGGCAGCCGCCGTCCATCGCCCCGGTGCGGCGTTCGGGCTTGTTCAGCCGGTGCGCGGGTAATCCTTGAGTTGCGCGTGCGGGACTTCCCGACGACAGGCAGGGAAGCGCACCCGGCAGAAGAGTCACCGACGCCCACGGAGGTCGACAGTGAAGGTGAGAGGCAAGCTCGGCATGGCCCTCGGCGCCGCCGTGGGCTACGTCCTCGGGACCAGGGCGGGCCGCGAGCGCTACGAGCAGATCACCGCCAGCGCCCGCCGGCTCATGGACAAGCCGCAGGTCAAGCGGGTCGTCGACAGCGCACCGGACACCGTCGGCGCCAAGCTGGAGCAGGCCGCCAACAAGGCGGCCGACCGGGTCCAGCAGGCCGCCGACCGGGTGGCGCCGTCCGGGTCCGGCGACGCGACCGCCGGCGGGACCGGCTCGACCGGCAGCGCGCCGGCGGGCGGGACCGGCTCCCCGGGCACGACGACCCCGGCGAGCGGGGCAGGGTCCTCCGGCGCCGCACCGGCCGGCGGGACCGGCGACGGCGGCGCCTCCTCGGGCGCGGCGGGTTCCTCCGCGCAGCGCGCCGGCGGCGGGCAGCGCCAGCGGTCCGGCAGCGGCCCCAGGAAGGGGTCGAGCGGCGGCACCGGCGCCTGAGCGCGACCCGGCGATTCCACCAGCACGGCCGCCAGGGTAATGCCTGGGGCCTGGGCTGGCGTGTGCGATCCCTCACCCGGCCGACCCGAGGAGCCGCGGATGCCCGAGAACCCGTTGCCGTACCCGCGCATCACGCCGTACCTGCTCTACGAGGACGTCCCCGGCGCGCTCGACTGGCTCTCCAAGGCCTTCGGCTTCCGCGAGCGCCTGCGCTTCACCGACCGTGACGGCACCGTCAACCACGCCGAGATGGAACGCGGGGACGGCGTGATCATGCTCGGCGACCCGGGCGACAGCTACCGCAACCCCAAGCACTCCGGCAGCGTCACCGTGCTGCTGCACGTCTACGTCGACGACGTCGACGCCCACTGCGAGCAGGCGCGGGCCGCGGGCGCGACCATCCTCTCGGAGCCGGCCGACCAGGACTACGGCGACCGCCGCTACGACGCCGAGGACCCCGAAGGCCACCACTGGTCGTTCGCGCAGCACCTTCGCGACGTGGCGGCGGCGGACTGGGGCGCGACCGAGGCGTAGACCCGCCCGGAGGATGGCGCCAGCGCCGGGACGCGGCGGCCCGGCCGCGGGTCGTCCACAACCCAGCCGGCGCAACTGGCCTTCGGGGCGCAAAGGGTGTAGAAGGACCTCGCCACTCGCATGAGTGGCCGGGGCGGCGAGCCGCTAACTCGCCCCCCGGCCGTGGCCGAACCCTTGCAAGGAGGGTCCGACTTGTGGAAGTTACCGCGTTAGCGGCCATGTGTGCCGCAATTCTTCTGCTCGCCATCGCCGTCCTCGTGATCGAGGGGCCCAGCGTGGGCCGACGGCGCCGTTCCCGCCGCCGATGGTGAGCGACCTAGACCCCGCCTTCGCCGGCGCGCGCCCCGCCGCGGACGCGGGCTGGCCGGCGCCCGCGCACGGCGCCGCCGCGGCCCGCCCTCCGCCAGCACCGGCCACCGCGGGCGCCCCGCGGAGCCGGGCGCCCTGCCTTGCCGCGTAGGCCCTCCAGTGGGAGGGCGTCACCGCTGGGGTCGGCGGCAAGGCGCCGACCCCGGCATGGGGAGGCCCCGGTTCGCGGTGACCGCTACCCGCCTCCGGGCCCCCCGCCAAGCTCCGACGCGCCACCGGCGACCGCTTGCGGGGCGTGTGGCCGCGGAGTAGCTTCGCCAATGTTTTCGGACCACCTAACTCAGCTTGAGGAGCGCGTTCGTGTCCACCCCACAGACGGTGATCCTGGGAGCGATCGCCGGGCTGACGATCTTCATCGGCCTGCCGCTCGGGCGCGTCCGGGCCAGCCGCCCGCAGGCCAAGGCGTTCCTCAACGCCGTCTCCGCCGGCATCCTGGTGTTCCTGCTGTTCGACATCCTCGCCCACGCGACCGAGCCGGTCGAACAGGCGATGGAGCAGGCCAAGGAGGGCGCGTCGAGCTGGTCGCACGCGGGCGCGATGGGGCTGGTCTACGTGGTGGGCCTGGGGGTCGGCCTGCTCGGCCTGCTGTACCTGGGCAGGTTCCGTCTGTGGAGCCGGGCGGCCAGGCCGGGCGGCATCGGCCCGGGCGCCATGGCCGCCACCGAACTGGTCGAGCCGTCGCTGCAGGAGACCGCCCTGCGGACCGGCATGTCGATCGCGACCGGGATCGGCCTGCACAACTTCTCCGAGGGCCTGGCCATCGGGCAGGCGGCCCGCGGCGGCGCCATGAGCCTGGCGGGCCTGCTGATCGTCGGCTTCGGCCTGCACAACATGACCGAGGGGTTCGGCATCGTCGGGCCGCTGGCGGCGGCCGGCGTCCGCCCGTCGTGGGGCTGGCTGGGCGTGGCGGGCCTGATCGGCGGCGGGCCGACCTTCGCCGGCACGCTGCTCGGCACCACCTACCAGTCCGAGCTGGTCTTCGTCGGCTTCCTGACGCTGGCCGCCGGGGCGATCCTCTACGTGATCGGCGAGGTCCTTCCGGTCGGCCGGCGGCTTTCCTGGGAGCTGACCCTGTGGGGGTTGCTCACGGGATTCGTGCTCGGCCTGGCGACCGACCTGATCCTCGCGCTCGCGGGCGGCTAGCTCCGGCTCAGGCCGAGCGGGCGCCCGGCTCCTCCTCGCTCTCCGGTGCCTGGGAGAGGGTCTCCACCAGGGCGCGGATCTCGCTGTCGGGATAGCGCCGGTGGCCGCCGAGGGTGCGGACGTAAGGCAGCTTTCCTTCCTTGGCCCAGCGGGACACCGTCTTGGGTGAGACCTGCAGGAGCGCGGCGGCCTGGGATGCGGTGAGGTGCTTGGGCTCGGTGGGTCTGGGCTGGCGCATGGGCGCTCCTCGTGGTGCGGGTGGAACGGACCGGTGGGATATCAGGGTCGCTGGAGGCGGCAGACGCTGACGACCTGGTGGTAGTCGGCGAGGGCCCGGTCGAAGCGGCCGGACTCGCGGGCGCCGGTGACCAGCGACGGCAGGCCCTTGTTGAGGGCGGCGTGCGGGGTGATCTGGCCCTTCAGGAGCTGGTTCATGTACTCGGTGTGCTCATGGAGCGCTTCCTCGACCTTGGAGGCCGTGTCCAGGCTCCTGTCGGCCCGGTCGACCGCCTGGAGGCAGGACGGGGAGGGACGCACCACCGTCTGGGTGACCACCCTCGGGCTGGCCTGCGCGGGCCCGCGGCCGAGCAGGACGCCGCCGACCCCGCCGAGCAGCAGGGCGGCGACCACGCCCGCGATCACCAGGATGGTGGTGCGCCGGCGCCTGCGTGGCGCGGGTGGCTGGGGCTGGGTGAGGATGGGGACGGCGATCGCCCGGTTCGCCGCGCCCCCGTTGGCGGCCTCCGGATCCCTCCACAGGCGGTCCTCAGGATCCATCCGGCCCCCGGGCATGCTTTCCCCCTTTGGCACCACCGCCGCATCCGTCCCGATAAGGTAACGCCGGCGGTCGAGGGATTGTTTCGTTCCTAGGCACCATAGGTGCTCAAGGTTCGTTCAGCAACCATTGTCGCCCTGGCCCGGCGGCGCGGGGCGCCGGCCTCCCCCGGTCCCGGAGTTCCGTGTTGTACCCTTCCGGCAGCCCCAACACCTCTGCACAGGTGGTGCCCAATGCGACGAGTCGCCGTCGCCAACCAGAAGGGCGGCGTCGGAAAGACGACGACGGTGGTCAACCTCGGGGCCGCCCTGGCCGAGCGGGGCCGCCGCGTGCTCGTGCTCGACCTGGACCCGCAGGCCAACGCGAGCACCTGGCTCGGGACCGTCGACGCCCGCGCGCTGTACGAAGTGTTCGAGAACGGCGCCCCGCTGGAGAAGGCGGTCCGCCCCACCGGGATCGCCAACCTCGACCTGGTGCCCTCCTCGTCGTGGATGACCCGGGCCGAGCGCAACGCCGCCAGCCAGGCCGGCGCCGAGATGATCCTGCGGCAGGCGGTCGACGAGCTTCCCGAGGACCAGTGGGACGTCATCTTGATGGACTGCCCGCCCGCGCTCGGCCTGCTCTGCTACTCGGCCCTCGCCGCCTGCACCGAGGTGCTGATCCCGGTCCAGACACGGGTGATGCCGCTGGCGGGGCTGGTCGCCCTGAGCCAGACCATCGACACCGTCAAGCTGCGCCTCAACCGCCGGCTGCGCCTGGGCGCGGTGCTCGCCTGCCAGGTCGACCGGCGCACGTCCCTGTCGAGGGAGGTCGTGGAGAGCCTGCGCGAGCGGTTCGGCGAGGTGGTGATGGACACGATCATCCGCGAGAGCGTCCGCATCGCCGAGGCGCCCGGCCACCGGCTACCGGTCACCACCTACGCCCCTGACAGCTCCGCGGCGGCCGACTACCGCGCCGCGGCGGCAGAGTTCGACGCGAGGAGTGCCGCGGATGGCGAGACCCAAGCGAATGGGCGCCTTCAGCGCGCTCGATGAGCTGCTGCCGGGTCCGCCGGAGGACTCGGACCGCGGCGACCCGCCCGGCCGGCCGGCCGCCCGGCGCCCGGCCCGCCGCCCTCGCGCCGTCAACGCCCTCGACGAGCTGCTGCCCGGCCCCGGCGCGGTCGACCCGGCCGCCGAGCCGGACTGGATGCCGTGGCTGCGCTCGGCCCGGCCGGCCTGGGATCCCGACGCCGGCGACAGCCCGGACGCCGACGAGGACTCGCCCGGCCGGCGCGACCACCCGGCCGGCCGCGGTGGCCGCCCGCGCCTGCGGTCGGTCCCGAGCCACCTGGACGCCTGGAACCCGCTGGACGACCTCCGTCCCGGGCGGCCACCGGCCGAGCGGGCTGAGCAGGCGGAGCCGGCGCGCCGCGAGCCCGCCGGCTCCGCCGCGCCGGGGCGGCCGGACGGGTCGGCGCGGACCCGGATGACCGTGCGGGTGCCGGCCGACCTGGCCGAGGCGGCCAGGGACGCGGTCGCCCACCTGGCCGCCAGCGGCGAGCGGCAGAGCCTGACCGCCCTGGCCGAGCGGGCGCTCCGGGCCGAGCTGGCCCGCCTGGCCAGCGAGCACAACGCCGGCCGGCCGTTCCCGCCGCGGCGCTGAAGGGCAGGGCGGCGCCGGCGGTAGGGGCGGCGCTGACCTGGCCCGGGTTACTCGGCCGTTAGACCGGGGTGGCACGGTGGCGGCGAACCTGTTGGCGTGTCGTCCGGAGTCGCCATGTCAGTCCGCCGAGCCTGCCTCCTGGTCGCGATCGTTCCCATCCTGCTCGCCGCCTGCGGCCACGGCGGCGCCCAGCAGCCCACCCTCGACGGGCGGAGCTTCCCGCCGCCGACGGTGCCGCCCGTCCGGTCGGTCCACGGGCGCGGCGCGGTCACCGGCCACCCGGCCTGGCCGGCCTGGGGCGTCGACGGGCCCGGGATGGTGGTGGTCGGCGGCGCCGGGACGGCCGTGCCGGAGCGGCCCCCGGTGGGGCTGCCCTACAGGTAGAGGCCCGAGCGGGACGACTCGTCCTCCGCCGGGCGGCCCGGGATGGCCCGCCGGCGCATCTCCTCGAGCTGGTTGCGCGCGGCCATCTGCTGCGCGAACAGGGTGGCCTGGATGCCGTGGAACAGGCCTTCCAGCCAGCCCACCAGCTGCGCCTGTGCGACTCGCAGCTCCGCCTCGCTCGGCGTCTGCTCGGGCAGCGGAGGCGCGACCCGGCTGAGCTCGGCGGCCAGGTCGGGCGACAGCCCGCTGGAAAGCTCCCGCACGGAGGTGTCGTAGATCTCGCGCATCCGCGCCCGCCCGGCCTGGTCGAGCGGGGCGTGCCGGACCTCCTCGAGCAGCTGGCGGACCATCGAGCCGATCCGCATGACCTTGGCCGGGCTGTTCACGGCCTCGGTGGGCTCCACGGCGCCCTGCGCCTGGTCGGAGGGAGCGGCGGGCTCCGGGACCTCGGGAATATCGGACGTCATGGCCCGCATCTTGCCACAGCCCGCCAATCGGGGCCGCCCGCCCCTCCGGCTTAGCCGGAAAAGGCCAGGGGAGCTGCGGGAATGAGGTAGGCGGCCCGCCGATCTAGGGACGCAGCCCGAGGTGGGAGCGGCCGCCTTAGACCTACCGTAGGCAGTGCAAGAGGACGACAGACCACGGAGGACACAATGTTCACGCCGCACCCGGGCTACGCCCAGATCCTGGCGCACGAGCACATCAAGGACCTCCGCCGCGAAGCCGCCGCCGCCCGCCTGGCGCGGACCGCCCGCCGCCGCCGGCGCAACGGCCGCCGCGCGATCGCCGGCAGGATGGAGCCAGCCACCGCCGCGTAACCCGGCGATGGTCACCGAACGAGAGCACGCGAGCCGCCCGGAAGCCCACGCCGAGGCGCTCGCGTGCTCCGCTGTCGGGGTCAGCGCAATACTTGCCTCGATGGCGTTCGTCACCAGCCCAGTGTTCGTCGGCCGGACCGAGGAGCTCGGCCGGCTCCTCGGCGTGCTCGAGCGCGCCGAAGGTGGCCAGCCCGCCGTCGGCCTGGTGGCCGGGGACGCCGGCGTCGGCAAGACCCGCCTGCTCAGCGAGCTCGCCGACCGTGCCACGGTCCGCGGCACGCGGGTGCTGGTCGGCGGCTGCCTGGAGGTCGGCGACGTCGGCCTGCCGTACGTGCCGTTCGCCGACGCCTTCCGCGACCTCGGCACCCACCCCGGCGAGGCGGACCTGGCCGCCCCGCTGGTCGCCGCGGTCCGGAGCCTCGGCCGGCTGCTGCCGACGGTCGCCAGCCAGCCGGCGCCCTCGCCGCCGGGCGACGGCTTCGAGCAGCTGCAGCTGTTCGACGGCGTGCTGTCGCTGCTGGTCCGCATCTCCGAGCTGGCGCCGCTGCTGCTGGTCATCGAGGACCTGCACTGGGCCGACCGCTCCACCCGCGACCTGCTCGCCTTCCTGGTCCGCACCCTGCGCAGCGGCCGGGTCGCCCTGGTCGCCAGCTACCGCTCGGACGAGCTGCACCGCCGCCACCCGCTGCGCCCGCTGCTGGCCGAGCTGCTGCGCGTCCCCGACCTGGAGCGCATCGAGCTGAGCCCGTTCAACCGGGCCGAGCTGGTCCAGCACCTGGAGGCGGTGGCCGGCCAGCGCCCCCCGGCCGCCGCCGTCGACCGCATCCTGGCGCGCTCCGAGGGCAACGCCTTCTTCGCCGAGGAGCTGGTCGCCGCCGGTGCCATCCAGACCGACGTCGCGCTGCCCGACGCGCTCGCGGACCTGCTGCTCGACCGCATCGAGGGGCTCTCCGACCAGGCCCAGGAGGTCCTCAAGGTGGCCGCGGTCGCCGGTCGCCGGGTCGGCCACGAGCTGCTGGCCGCCGCCGCCGCGCGGCCCGAGCCCGAGCTGGAGCGGGCCCTGCGCGAGGCGGTCGCCGGCCAGGTGCTGGTCGCCGACCCGGCCACCGAGAGCTACCGGTTCCGCCACGCGCTGCTGCAGGAGGCCGTCTACGTCGACCTGCTGCCGGGCGAGCGGAGCCGGCTGCACGCCACCTACGCCCGCCTGCTGGCCGACAGCGGCCCCGCCGCCGAGCTGGCCTGGCACTGCCTGGCCAGCCACGACCTGCCGGGCGCGCTGGCGGCGCTGGTCCGCGCGGCCCGCGACGCCATCGCCGTGGCCGCGCCGGCGGAGGCCTACCGCCACCTGACCGACGCGCTCGACCTGTGGGACCGCGTGCCGCGGCCGGCCGAGGTGGCCGGCGTCGACCGGGTCGCCGTGCTGCTGCGCGCCGCCGAGGCGGCGAACTCCGCCGGCGAGTTCCGCCACGCGGCCGCCCTGGCCCGCGCCGCGGTCGGGGAGATCGACGCGCACGCCGACCCGTCCCGCGCCGCCGTCGCCCACGAGCGGCTCGCCCACTACCTGCTCGACGTCTGGTCGGAGACGACCGAGGCCGAGGCGGTGGCGGCCGGCCGGCGGGCGGTCGAGCTGGTAGTGGGCGAGCCGCCGACCGCGCTGCGGGCCCGGGTCACCGCCGGGCTCGCCCGCGCCCTGGCCAACACGCGCCACTACGAGGAGGCGCGGCGCTGGTGCGACGAGGCGCTGGCGGTGGCCAGGGCGGCCGGCAGCGACGACGACGAGACCAACGCCCTGGTCACCCTCGCCACGCTGCAGCAGTACCAGGGCGGCGACACGGCGGCGGCCCGCGCCATGCTGCGCGACGCGGCCGCCCGGGGCGCCGCCGCCGGCAACCGCTTCCTGGAGCTGCGCGCCCTGCACAACCTGGGCGTGCTCGAGTCCGACGCCGGCAACCTGGATGCCTCCTACGCCGCCCTGGACGCCGCCGCCGAGGTGGCCGAGCGCAGCGGCCTGGTCCTCAGCGGCTTCGGCCTGGACACCCGGGCCCTGCGCTGCATCGTGCACTACATGGCGGGCAACTGGGACCAGAGCGAGCGGCTGGCCGTGGCCGTCGACGACCGGACCACCACCACCGCCCCCGCGGTGTCGGCGGTCGCCCTGTTCGTCGAGGTCGGCCGGGGCAACCCGCGGGCCAGCGAACGCCTGGAGCGCCTGCGGGTCATGCCCGAGGAGGACCCCTGGGCGATCTACGTGGGCAACGGCTGCGGCGCCGACCTGGCCCGCTGGCAGGGGGACCCGGAACGGTCGGCGGAGCTGGCGCGCAAGACCCTGGCGAGGATCGAGGCCGAGCGGGACGAGTGGGCGCTCAGCGGCATCTGGCCCGCCGCCCTCGGCGTGGCCGCCGAGGCCGACCGGGCCGAGCGCGCCAGGGCGGCCGGCGACCAGGCCGCCGTTGCCGCGGCGGTGGCGTCCGGCCGGGACCTGACCGCGCGGGCGCGGCGCAGGATGGCCCGCGCGCTGGAGCTGGAACGCCAGGTCGGTCCCGAGGCCCGCGCCTGGCTGGCCAGGGCCGAGGCGGAGGCCGCGCGGCTGGAGGGCCGGGCCGACCCGGACCGCTGGGCGGCGGTCGCCGAGGCGTTCGCCTACGGCTACGTGTACGAGGAGGCCAGGTCGCGCTGGCGCCTGGCGGAGGCGCTGCTGGCCGCCGGCCGGCGCGACGACGCCCAGGTCGCCGCCAAGGCCGCCCACGCCGTGGCCGTCCGGCTCGGCGCCGAGCCGCTGCGGGCCGAGGTCGAGGCGCTCGCCCGCCGCGGCCGCCTCGACCTGGGCCTGGACGCCCCGGAACCGGGCGCCGAGGCGGCCGGGCTCACCCGCCGCGAGCTGGAGGTCCTCCGGCTGGTGGCCGCCGGCCGCTCCAACGGGCAGATCGCCGAGACCCTGTTCATCAGCCGCAAGACGGCCAGCGTCCACGTCAGCAACATCCTCGGCAAGCTGGGCGTGCACACCCGCACCGAGGCCGCCGCGGCCGCCCACCGGCTCGGCCTGGACGACGGCGGGTAGCTGCGTCCGGCGGCGCAGCCCGGGCCGCGCCGTCTACTCCCCGCGCGGTAGGCGGATGCTGGCCCCTGGAGCGATGACGCGCGCCGGGCCGGTGGCATACCGTGCCATCGTGGAGACGACACGGGCGCCCAGTCGGCCGGCGCCGAGCCGGCCCTGGATGAGCTTCGCCCCGGGGCTGGTCACGCCCGCGGTGGTCGCGGTCCTGCAGCTGGTCGTCGTCCACTTCGCCGCCCGCGGCCAGCCGGGCGCGCACTCGCTGGACGCCGTGGGGATCCTGCTGCTGGAGGCCGGGCCGGCGGCGCTGCTGCTGCGGCGCCGGTTCCCGCTGACCGTGCTGGCCATCGCGCACGCGAGCACGCTCTTGTACTGGCTGCTCGACTACCCGCGCGGGCCGGTGTTCCTCTCCTCGATCGTCGCCTTCTTCACCGCCGTGCAGGTGCGCGGGCGGATCGCCTGGGTGTTCCTGCCGATCGGCTACGTGGCCTTCCTGTGGGTCGGCCCGGTGCTCGGCCGGGAACGGGCGCCGTCCCTGATCGGGGCGGTCAGCCTCGCCGCCTGGCTGATGGTCCTGGGCCTGGTGGCCGAGGGGGTGCGGATGCGCCGCGAGTGGATCGCCGAGCAGCAGCGGATCGACGCCGAGGCGGCCCGCCGGCGGGCCAGCGAGGAGCGCCTCCGGATCGCCCGGGAGCTGCACGACGTGCTCGCGCACGACATCTCCCTGATCAACGTGCAGGCCGGCGTCGCCCTGCACCTGATGGACGAGCGGCCCGAGCAGGCGCGGACCGCGCTCACCGCCATCAAGCAGGCGAGCAAGGACGCGCTCCGGGAGCTGCGCTCCACCCTGGACGTGCTCCGCCAGGTCGACGAGGCGCCGCCGCGGCACCCGGCCACCGGCCTGGACCGCCTCGACGAGCTGGTCGCGGGCGCCACCGCCGCCGGGCTGCGGGTCCGCACCGAGGTGGAGGGCGCCGCGCGGACGCTGCCGCCCGAGGTCGACCTGGCGGCCTTCCGGATCGTGCAGGAGGGGCTGACGAACGCGACCAGGCACGCCGGGCCGGGCACGACCGCCACCGTGCGGGTCGCCTACGGCGCCGGCGACCTGACCGTCCAGGTGGAGGACGACGGGCAGGGCGGCGGCACCGGCGCCCCTGGCGGCGGCAACGGCATCCCCGGCATGCGCGAGCGCGCCACCGCCCTCGGCGGCCGGCTGGAGGCCGGCCCCCGGACGGGCGGCGGCTTCCGCGTCCGCGCCACCATCCCGCTCGACGGGAAGGGGTGATCCGGTGATCCGGAGGGGTTCGGGGAACCCCAAGGGGGTGCCCCGATGATCAGGGTCCTGCTGGCCGACGACCAGCTGCTGGTGCGGGCCGGGTTCCGGGCGCTGCTGGACGCCCAGGACGACATCGAGGTGGTCGGCGAGGCCAGCGACGGCGACGAGGCCGTGCGGCTGGCCGGCACGCTCGTCCCGGACATCGTGCTGATGGACATCCGCATGCCCGGCGTGGACGGGCTGGCCGCGACCAGGCGGATCGTCCAGGACGAGCGGCTCGCCGCCGTCCGGGTGGTGATCCTCACCACCTTCGACCTCGACGAGTACGTCTTCGAGGCGCTGCGGATCGGCGCCAGCGGCTTCCTGGTCAAGGACACCGAGCCGACCGACCTGATCCGCGGCGTGCGGGCGGTCGCCGCCGGCGACGCCCTGCTTTCGCCGGGCGTGACCCGGCGGCTGGTGGCGGAGTTCGCCGCCAGGGCCAGGGAGCCGCGGGCCGCGCCCGACCTCGCCGCGCTCACCGACCGCGAGCGGGAGGTGATGGGCCTGGTCGGCGCGGGCCTGTCCAACGAGGAGATCGCCCAGAAGCTGGTGGTCAGCCCGGCCACCGCCAAGACCCACGTGAGCAGGGCGATGGTCAAGCTCGGCGCCCGCGACCGCGCCCAGCTGGTGGTGTACGCGTACGAGTCGGGCCTGGTGAAGCCCGGCTGGTTGGACTGAGTGTCGCAAGGCTGACAGTCCGCCGATCGGCCGGCTGACAGCCCTGCCCGCGGCTTGCGAGGACCCTCGATCCTGGGGACCTTAGCGGGTTTCCCAGCGGGGGCTCGCCAGGGTCAGCCGGCGCCGAAGCAGACGAAGCTGGCGGCGACCGGGCCCGGCGGGTCGCCAGCCGCTCGGGCCAGGGCCTCCGCCGTCCCCAGGCCGTCTCGGAGCTCGTCGTGCAGCGCCAGCATCAGGTCCATGGCGGCGGCGTCGGGCACCGGCACGACCGAGGCCACCAGGGTGCTCATGCCGAGCGAGAACAGCGCGCCCGCCAGGCCCATCAGCTCGTCGCCCGGCCGCACCCCTGACAGGCCGGAGTCGCAGGCCGACAGCACCAGCCGGGACGGCGCCCGCGCCAGGCCCTCCAGGTCGTAGACGGTGAGCGGGCCGTCGGCCAGCTGCAGCGAGGAGAACAGCGGGTTGTCGGCGCGGAACGAGCCGTGGGCGGCGACGTGGGCCAGGCCGGCCCCGTCGAGGGCGGCCGCCACCGCCGCCACGGTGGCCGCCGGGCCGGCCAGCGAGACGGCGTCGGGGTAGCGGCCGGCCAGGGCCGCCACCTCCGCCGCCGCTCCCGGCAGGCCAGGCCCCTCCACCACCACCACCCGCGCCGGGGCGGCCGCCGCGGCGGTCGCCGCCCGCCGCCACAGCGCCGCCGACGGCGCCACGCTCACCGGCCTGCCGGCCAGCGACGGCAGCGCCGCCCAGGGCAGGGCGTGCAGCACGCCGGTCGGCACCAGCACCAGCGGGCGCCCGCCGAGCCGCGGCCGCAGCGGGCCGAGCAGCAGCTCGTCGAGGCGGCCGGCGCCGTAGGCGACCGCCTGCTCGGCCGCCTGCAGGCTCGCCGGCGAGCCGTGCCCGAAGGCCAGGCGCCGCAGGCCGAAGCGGAGCCCGTCCAGCTCGCCGGTCACCTCCCGCAGCCCGCCGAGGAAATGCAGGGAGGCGCGGCCGCCGGCGACCACCAGCGCGTGCAGCCGGCCGTCCAGCTCCAGCAGCTCCACCAGCGCCCGCTCGCCGAGCAGGTCGGACAGCTCCGCCACGGTCGGGATCGGCAGGGAGCTGCCGGCATGGCCGGCGACCTGGCGGGCGCGGCGCTGCACCGCCTGCTCCAGGCCGGCCTGGCGGCGCTGCAGGGCGGCCACGTCCCTGCCGGCCAGCAGGCCCTGCTCCACCTCCCCCGCCACCCGGCGCAGCTCGGCCAGCCCGGCCGCCAGCGCGCTGTCGCCGGACGGCCGCACCGGCCGCAGGTGCAGGCTGCCGGCCCGCCAGCGCTCGGCCCAGGCCAGCACCCGCGCCGCCCGCCCCTCCTCGACGGCCAGGCGCAGGCCGAGCCGGGCCAGGTCGGCGGCGTGGGCGGAGGCGTGGGCGCGCAGCTCGGTGGCGCCCAGGGCGGCCCGGAAGCGGTCCAGCACGCGCATGCCGGCGCGCAGGGCGGCCTCGGCGCCGCCGCGGTCGCCGGCGGCCAGCCGCACCAGCGCCTCGGCGTGCCAGGCGCGGGAGCGCAGGTCCACCGGGCCGCGGCGGCGGGCCCTGGGTGCGGCGGCCAGCGCCCCCTGGGCGTCGGCCAGGCGCCCCAGGTCGACGGCCAGGTCGGCGGCGATCAGGTGGCTGTCCAGGGCGGGCACCGTCCAGCCGGCCGCGTCCAGGCCGGCCGCGGCCCGGCGGGCGGCGGCGAGCAGGGCGGGGGAGCGCTCGCCGGCCGCCCAGGCGGCCCGCAGCTCCGCGTAGCGGGCGATCGCCACCCAGCGGGGGCGGCGCTGGCGCGCGAACGCCCGCCGCGCCCGCTCCGCCTCCGCCCGGGCGCTGGCCGGGTCGCCGTCACGCAGCGCCGCCTCCGACAGCAGCAGCCGCGCCTCGGCCAGGTGCGAGCCGCGACCCTCGGCGGCCAGGTGGCGTACGGCCTGCTCCGCCGCCCGCCGCGCCTCCACCACCAGGCCGGCCGGCAGCAGCGCCTCGCAGCGGTCGCGTAGGCCGATGGCGTCGACGCTGCCGTGCTCCCGGAACCAGGCGTCGGCCCGGTCGAACCAGGCCAGCGCGGCGGGCAGGTCGCCGCGGAAGGCGGCGACGAACCCGAGGTTCTGCTCCACCAGGGCGGCGTGGCGGCCCATGCCGATCGACCGGTACAGCTGCTCGGCCCGGCGCAGGTCCTCATCGGCGGCGGCCAGCTGCCCCCGGTAGGAGTGGAGCATGGCGCGGTTGTTGAGCACCCTGGCCTCGTACAGCGCGTCCCCGGCGCGGCGCAGGATCGGCAGGGCCCGGCGGTACAGCGCCAATGTGTCATCCAGCCGTCCCTGCAGGTAGGCGATGACCGCCTGCTGGGCGAGGAGGCGCCCAAGGTCGCCGCCACGGACGACCGGCTCCGCCAGCTCCGCCTCGCGGGCGGCGCCGGCCAGGTCGCCGTGGAGGGCCAGCGTGCCGGCCAGGGAGATGCGCGCCCTGGCGGCGTGGCCGGCCAGACCGGCCCGCTCGGCGACCTGGACCGCCTGGCGCAGGTGGCGCAGGGACGCCGAGTGGCTGCGCTCCTTGGCCGCCTCGCCGAGGGCCAGCTCGGCGAGGAAGCGGGCGCCCGCGTCGCCCTCGGCCCGGGCGGCGCGGCGCGCCTGCAGGGCGAGCGCCGTCGCCCGCCCTGGATCGGCCAGCGCCAGGGCCAGCGCCTGCTCGGCGAGCGCCGCCGCCGGCCCTGGCTGGAAGGGCCGGTCGTGGGCGGGAGCGGCGCGCGCCATCGGACAACGATGCGACAAGATCCGTCCCGACGCCAGGTATCAGGGCGGCGGTTGCGGGCTCACGTCCGCGGGCCCCGGCGATTGGAGGAAGGCATGGACCGCGACGACCACATCGACCAGCACGCGGCGCACGGCGGGTGGTGGCCAGGCTACATCGCCCACCACGGGCCGGGCATGGGTGGCCGCCACCACTACCACTACGTTCGCGACCAGCTCATCGTCCCCGCCGGCGCGGTCGAGCGGGCCGGCAACGAGCTCGCGGACCTGGGAGTCGCCGCACTGCCGGAGGCGAACGGCGAGCTCGGCCTCGTGCTGCTCGCGCTCGACCCCGCCACCACCGAGGGGTACCTCGACCGGCACGTCCCCACCCTGGTCGCCCGGCTGGAGGAGCGCTGGGAGGACGCCGCCCGATCGGTGGCGCCGAACCACGTGCTCGGCCCGTGCAGCCACATCCACGCCGACGCCTCGGCGCCGGAGCCGACCGGCTGGCGGGCGGCCACCGTCGAGGAGGTCGCCGCCCAGGTGGCGGCGGAGGACGAGCCCCTGCCGGGCGCCGGCGCCACCGTCGGCGTGCTGGACACCGGCTTCGAGGACAAGGCCTGGTTCGACGGCCGGGTGGAGGGGGACGCCGAGCGGGCGATCCAGGACGAGTCCGGCCGGCTGCTGCCGACCTGCGGGCACGGCACCTTCGTGGCGGGCGTGGTGCTGCAGTACGCGCCGGGGGCGCGGGTGCTGGTGCGGCGGGTGTTCAGCGACGAAGGCGTCGTCGACGACTGGCGGCTCGCCCTCGGCCTGCTGGAGCTGGTCGACGCGCGGGTCGACGTGGTCAACATGTCGATCGGCAGCTACACGCGCAAGGACTACGGCATGCCCGCCTTCGAGGCGGCGCTCGGCCTCGCCCGGTACCGCCGGCCGGACCTGGTGCTGGTCGCCTCCGCCGGCAACGAGGGCCTGGACCGCCCGTACTACCCGGCCGCCGACGAGCGGGTGCTCGGCGTCGGCGCCGTCGAGCAGGACGCGCGCGGGCGCTGGCTCCGCGCCGACTTCACCAACTTCGGCGCGTGGTGGGTGGGCGCCTGCGCCCCCGGAGTCGACGTGCACAGCACCTTCCTGAACTACCAGGGCATGGTGGTCCCCCACCACGACGACCCCCACGACGACCGCGACGAGCACAAGGAGGACCCCGCCTACGACCGCTGCGGCGGCGAGGCGTACGAGCCGGGCAAGCCCCGCATCCTCGACTTCCAGGGCACGGCGCGCTGGAGCGGCACCTCGTTCTCGACCCCGGTGGTGGCGGCGGCGGTCGCCACCGGGATGGGTCGCGGCGCCAGCCCCCGGGCGGCGCTGGAGAGCCTGCTGGGCGACCCCGGCCTGCCGCGCATGCAGAACCTCGGCGTGCTCATCGATCCCCGCTCCTACGGTTGAACCCGTCAGCCGATCGTATCTGAGCGAGCCAAGCTCGCTCTTCATCTCGGCAGAGCAATCGCAGCGCCCACCAGGAAAGCGAGGCGCCGCAGCATGCACGAGGTCCGCAAGACCGTCACGGTGGTGTTCTCCGACGTCGCCGGCTCCACCGCGCTCGGCGAGCTGCTCGACCCCGAGTCGCTCCGCTGCGCCATGACCCGCTACTTCGAGACGGCCAGGCGCGTGCACGAGCGCCACGGCGGGGTGGTCGAGAAGTTCATCGGCGACGCCGTCATGGCCGTCTACGGCATCCCCCGAGCCCACGAGGACGACCCGCTGCGCGCGGTCCGCGCCGCCTTCGAGCTGCGCGGTGAGATGGACGCGCTCAACCGCGAGCTGCGGCGGGAGCTGGACGTCGCCCTCAGGGTCCGCAGCGGCGTGGCCACCGGGCTGGTGGTCGCCGGCGACGAGCGGCAGGGCCACGCCTTCGTCGGCGGCGACACCGTCAACGTGGCCGCCCGCCTGCAGCAGACGGCGCCCGCCGGCGAGGTGCTGCTCGGCGAGGCGACCTGGCGGCTGGTGGCCGACGCGGTGCTGGTCGAGCCGACCTCCCCGTTCGTGCCGCGCGGCCGCCGCGCCCCGATCCTCGCCTACCGGCTGCTGCAGGTCGACCCGGAGCGGGCCGGCCGCGCCAGGCGGCTGGACACGCCGCTGGTCGGTCGCGACCGGGAGCTGGCGGCCCTGGACGGCGCGCTCGACCGGGTGGCGGCGGGCGGGCCCGGCGAGCTGGTCACCGTCGTCAGCGACGCCGGGGTCGGCAAGTCGCGGCTGCTGCGCGCCTTCGCCGAACGGGCCGGCGAGCGCGCGCAGGTGCTGCGCTGCCGCTGCCCCTCCTACGGCGACGGCCGCGGCGACCGGGTGGTGGCGGCGCTGTTCGCCCAGGCGACCGGGACGGACCGCCCGGACGGCCTCGGCGGCGACCCGATGGCGACCTTCCGGGCGGTGCGCCGGCTGCTGGAGGCGCTGGCGTCGCGGCGGCCGACCGTGCTGCTGGTCGACGACCTCCACTGGGCCGAGCCGGACCTGCTCGACCTGCTGGAGTACGTCCACGCCTTCGCCGGCCAGGCCAGGCTGCTGCTGGTGGTGGCGGCCCGCCCGGAGCTGCTGGAGCGCCGGCCCTGCTGGACGGCCCAGGCGGCCGGCTCGACGCTGCGGCTGGAGCCGCTGCCCGCGCCGCAGGCGGCCGCGCTGGCCGCCGGCCTCGGCGCGGCGCACGGGCTGGACGCGGCCGCGGCGGAGCAGGTGGCCGCCTGGGCCGAGGGGGTGCCGCTGTTCGTGGAGGAGCTGCTGCGCCACCTCGGCGAGCTGGCGGCGCCCGGCCACCTCGGGCCGCCGCGGCCGCTGGCCGCCCGGCTCGCCGAGGCGGCGGTGCCGCCGGCCGTGGAGGCGCTGCTCGGGGCCGAGCTGGACCAGCTGCCGGCCGAGGAGCGCGCCGTGCTCGGCCTGGCCAGCATGGCCGGCAGGGTGTTCGACTGGGAGCTGGTGGCCGCGCTGGCCCCGGCGCCGCTGCGGCCGCGGGTGGGCGCGCTGCTGCTCGCCCTCTGCCGGCGCCAGCTGGTCCGCGCGGCCGGCGGCCCGCACGGCGACGCCTACGCGTTCCGCCACCTGCTGCTGCGCGAGGTCGCCTACCAGGCTATCCCCAGGCAGGAGCGGGCCGTGCTGCACGTTCGGGTCGCCGAGCACCTCCCCGCCGGGGACGGGCGCGTCGGCGACCACCTGGAGCTGGCCTACCGCTACCTGACCGACGACCGCCCCCGCCCGCCGGCGGCGACGGCCCCGCCGGTCGCGGCGACGGCGTGACCGGCACGCCGCGGGAGCGGCTCCGAGCTGCTGTGGTACGTTGCTGGCCCTACCCATCGCCTTCCTGCGGGCGGCCCGCCTGGAGAATTTCCCCGGCGGACCGCCCAGGTCGGTATCAGGACGGAGCCAGCGGACTCTTGAGGGAAACGGCGTTGACAGGAGCTGGACCTCACCGTGACTTCCGACCACCGCGGCCCTGACCCGCGCGAGGACGAGCGCCTCCTGGAGCGGCTGCGCCGGGCCGCCGGCCGCTTCGACCCGCCGCCGGCGGCGGTCCTGGAGGCCGCCAGGGCCAGCCTCACCTGGCGGACGATCGACGCCGAGCTGGCCGCGCTGTCGTTCGACTCGGCGGTCGACCGGGCGGCGGTGGCGGTCCGCGGCGACGCCGGGTCGCGGCTGCTGACCTTCGCGGCCCCCGGCCTCAACATCGAGGTCGAGGTCGCTCCCGTCGGCGAGCGGCGACGCCTGACCGGGCAGCTGGTGCCGCCTCAGCCCGGCCGCATCGACATCCGCCACGCGGGCGGGATCACCACCGTCGAGGCCGACCTGCTCGGCCGCTTCGGCACCGACGCGGTCAGCGCCGGCCCGGTCAGCCTGCGCTGCCGGCCCGGCGACGCCCCGGACGCGCCCGCCGTCGTCACCGAGTGGATCCCCGTCTGAGCACCGAGCCGAGCGTGCGCCGCAAGCAGCTGCCGAGATTCCCGGTTGCGCCCGGTTAGGTCGTAGAGTTCCGCCCCGTCACGGGATGTGAGGAGGCGGGCGGTGCGCAGGCAGGGGGTCCGGCTCGGTGTGGCCGGTGCGGTGCTCGCCTTCGTCGCCCTGGCCGCCGCGCAGACCTGGACGATCCCCGCCTACCAGCCGCAGGACGAGGCCGCCCACGTCGGCTACGCCCTGGTGGTCGGCGGGGGGCGGCTGCCCACCATCGACACGCCGATCCCCAGCGACGGCAGCCCCCGGCTGGCGGCCAAGCTGGCCCACTCGGCGCCGCCGAACCGGCAGGTGTGGACCGCCAACCATCCGCCCCTGTTCTACCTGCTCGCCAGCGTGCCGCTGCGGCTCGGCACGGCCGGCGGCCACCCGCTCGGCGGGCTGAAGGTGGCCCGCCTGGTCGGCGTCGGCCTCTCGGCGGTCGGGGTGGCGCTGGTCGCCCTGCTGGCGCTGTGGCTGCTGCCCGACCGGCCGCAGCTGGCGGTGGCCGCCGCCTGGCTGGCCGCGCTCGCGCCGGTATTCGTGCACGTCTCGGCCACCCTCTACAACGACTCGCTCGCCTTCCTGACCTCCACGGCGACGCTGCTGGCGGCGGCAGCGGTGCTGCTGCGCGGGCCCTCGCGCGGCCGGCTGGCGGCGCTGGCGGCCGCGGCGGCCGCGGCCAGCCTCGCCCGCGAGTCCGGGCTGCTGCTGGCCGGCCTGGCCGGGGTGGCCGCCGCCGCGGCGGTCTGGTTCCAGGGGCGCCAGCCGGCCGCCCGCCGGCTGCTGTGGGCCGGCGCCGCCGCGGCCGCCGTCTGGCTCGCGGCGGCCGCCGCCTCCGGCTGGTTCTACCTGCGCAACCTGCGCCTGTACGGCGACGTCACCGGCAGCGCCGCCCTGCTGGAGAAGTTCCACCGGCTGCCGCACGGCCCGATCGCCCTGGTGCTGCGCACCCCCGGCTACTGGATCGCCCAGCAGCAGCGGTTCTGGGACATCAGCGCCAACCTCCCGGCGATGGCGGGCAGGCCGACCCGGCTGGCGTGGCTGCTGGTCGCCCTGCCGGCCGCCGGGCTGCTGCTGCTCGGCGCCCGCTGGCTGCGGGCGCGGCGGCGGCCGCCGCCGGGCCGCTGGCTGCCGTGGCTGCTGCTCATCGGGCTGCTCGCCGCCCTGGAGCTGACCACGGCGAACTTCTACAGCCGCGGCGGCAACGCCCACGCCCGCTACCTGCTGCCCGCCCTGGCGGTGCTGGGGATCGCGGCGGCGGCGGGCCTGGCCGCCCTGCCCGGCGCGCGGCGCGGCTGGCCGGCGCTGCTGATGCTGGCCGCGATGGTCGCGGTGGACCTCAAGGGCTGGGACCAGTACCTGGAGGTGGCCGTCAAGCCGAAGCCGGGCGCCGGCGCGCTCGGCACGGCCCTGGCGGCGGCCGGCGGCCCCGGACCCGGGCGTTTCCTGGCCGCCCTGTGCGTGGCGCTCGCCGCCGCGCTGGCGATGGTGGGCCGGGCACTGTGGGTGCTGGGCGAGGAGCCCGCCGCGCCGGCGGTGCCGGCGCCGCGCCCCGAGCTCACGCCAGCCGAGCCTCGAACACCCGGTTCCGGCCCAGGTCCCGTAGCTGGACGCTGGCCACGTCGTGCAGGCTCACCGGGACCGTCCGCCCCCACCCGGTCTGGTAGGCCCGCAGGCTGAAGGTGCCGAGCGGCACCCGCCGCCCGTCGCGCAGCAGCAGCTCGCAGGCGAACGGCCCGGCGCCCGCCGACGGCTGCATGCTGACGAACATCCACGAGGGCGAGCCCTGGTAGACGAACACCGAGCCGGCGTTGCCGAGGCGCCAGGCGCCGAACGAGCCGCCGCCCGAGGCCGCCAGCGTGCGCTGGTAGCGACCGGCGAGGCCGCGGTCACCGGCGCCGGCGACATAGACCCCCGCCGCGCCCACCGCTGCCGACAGCAGCAGCGAGGCGGCCAGCAGCGCCAGCCGCCGCCAGCGCGGCCGCCGGGCCCTGGACGGCAGCCGCTCCAGCACCCGCGACTCGAAGCCCGCCGGCGGCTCCCGCGCCGGCGCCAGCAGCAGCAGCGCGTCGGCAACCGCCGACAGCTCCTCCACCCGGCGGCGGCAGTCGGCGCAGCCGGCGAGGTGCTCCAGCGCCCACGCCCGCCGGTCGCCGGCGAGGGTCCCGAGCGCCAGCTCCGGCGCCAGCTCGGCGAGGGTGTCGCAGTCCTTGCGCTCGCTCATCCGGTCACCCCCAGGGCGGACCGCAGCCGCAGCATCGCCGTCCGGATCCTCGTCTTGGCCGTGCCCAGTGGCACGCCCTCCAGCTCGCTGACCTCCTTGGCCGTCCGCCCGTAGAGGCCGGCGAGCACAACCGCGCGGCGCTGCTCCTCCGGCAGGCCGGCGAGCGCGCCGCGCAGCCGCTCGATGTCGTCGACCTCGAACTCGCGCTCCCCCGGGTCGGCCCCGGGGCTGGCCAGCGCGAACGAGGCCAGCGCCTCCGGCGCCACCGGCTCGGCGCGGCGCAGCCGGGTCACGTCGATCGCCAGGTTGCGGGCGATCGTCAGCAGCCAGGTCAGCACCGAGCCCCGCCGCGGGTCGTAGGCGCCCGCGTGCCACCAGGCCCGCACGAACGCTTCCTGGGCCACGTCCTCGGCGGCGCCCTGGTCGCGCACGATCGTCAGGGCCAGGCCGTAGACGCGCGCCTGGAAGCGGCGCACGAACGCGGTCGCGGCCGCCCGGTCGCCGGAGGCCAGGCCCGCCAGCAACGACTCATCGGAGACAGAGACAGAAGACCACATGAGCTACTACGGCGGGGACGCCCGCACGGATTGCGCCGGCCGCCGGGCAATCCCCGGCGCCCTCCCGTCTCGTAGCAGAACACGACGGCCGAGACAACGGGAGGTCGACCCTGATGAGACGAATCCGACGAACCGGGCTGCTGCCGCTGCTCCTGGGGGCGGTGGCGCTGCTGGCCGCGGCCTGCGGCGGGTCGGGAGGCGCCGCCAGCGGCGACGGGGGCGGCATGACGCTGGCGATCGCCACCCCGGCCAACGGGGCCAGCGTCACCGACCCGTTCACGCTCAAGGTCACCTCCAGCGTGCCGCTGGGCAAGCCGGACACGGGCCGGCACCACGTGCACATCTGGTTCGACGGCAAGCAGGCCGACTACAAGATCAACTACAGCGACACCTTCAAGGTCGACGCCCTGCCGGCGGGCCGGCACGTGATCACCGCCGCCCTGGCCAACGCCGACCACTCCCTGGCGGGCCCCAAGTCGCAGGTCACCGTCAGCGTCAGCGGCGGGGGCGGTGGCGCGACGGCCACCACCGCCGGCTCCGGGGGTGGCTACGGCGGCGGCGGCTATGGTCCGTGAGCCAGGGCGCCGCCTGGAGCGCTACCGGCGCCCGGCCCGCTGGCTGCACGCGGCCGTCTACCTGGCGACCTTCGTGCTGCTCGGCACCGGCTGGTGGCTGCTGCTCGGCCACGAGAGCCTGGCCGGCGTGGTCACGCACAAGGACGTCGGCTGGGGCCTGGCCGCGCTGGGGGCGGCGCTGGTGCTGCTGCGGCCGCGCGCGGTCGGCCGCTTCCTGCGCCGCTCGCTCCAGTTCGACCGCGGCGACGGCGCCTGGTTCGCCGCCTGGCCGTGGGCGGCGCTCTCCGGCCGGTTCGCGCCGCACCGGCGGCACTTCGACCCCGGCCAGCGCATCGCCAACCTGGTGCTCACCGCCGGCCTCGCCCTGCTGGTGCTGAGCGGCGTCGGCCTGGTGCTGGTCCACGGCGGCCCGGCGTTCGTCTGGCTCGCCAGGGTGCACCGCCTGAGCACCTGGGCGATCACCCCGGTGATCGTCGGGCACGTGCTGATCGCCTCCGGGGTGCTGCCGGGCTACCGCGGCGCGTGGCGCTCGATGCACACCCGCCACGGCGTCACCGAGGAGACCGCCCGCCGCCTGTGGCCGGCCACGGCCGGTCAGCCGGACACCCCGGCACCGGCCGCGGTCGGGCGCCGCCCCTCGGCGCGGCGCCACAGCCAGTAGGTGACCGCGCCGATCGGCACCGGCAGCAGGAAGGTCAGCGTCCGGAACACCAGCACGGCCGCGACCACCTGCTCCTTGTCCCCGCCGGCCAGCACCAGCGCGGCGGCCAGGCCGAGCTCGACCAGGCCCAGCCCGCCGGGGGTGACCGGGAACGCCGACAGCAGCCGCACCAGCGCGAACGCCGCCAGCGCCTCCACCCAGCTCACCTCCGACTCGGCGACCCCCACGTGCCGCAGCGCCAGCAGCAGGACCAGGAACAGCGACAGGTGGCTGGCCAGGGTAGCCAGGGTCAGCCAGTGCCAGCGGCGCCGCAGCAGCGCGATCGCCTGGGCGCGGAAGCGCGCGGCGGCCTCGGCCAGCCGCGGCTGCCGTGGGCGCCCTCGCAGCCGCCGCGGCAGCGACGCCACCGCCTCCACGGCACCGCCGGCCAGGCCCGCCCGGCGCTCGCTGGACAAGCCGAACGCGAACAGGGCCAGCGCCAGCACGAACACGGCCAGGCCCGCCACCGCCGCGGGCACCAGCCCGCCGGCGGCGTCCCCGGTGAGCACCAGCAGGGCGAGCGCGACGATCGGCAGGCCCAGCTTGAACAGGTTGTTCCAGACCCCCTGCACCAGCAGGGACAGGGCGATCTCGGAGCGGCCGAAGCCGTAGGAGGAGTAGAAGCGCCAGGTGACCCCGAGGCCGACCGCCTGCCCGGCCGGCAGCAGGTTGCCGACCGCCGTGGAAGTGTGGCTCTCCAGCGCCGCCTGGCGCGGCGTCAGGCCCGGCAGGGCCGCCAGCTGCGGCAGCAGGTACGAGGCCAGGTTCCAGACGGCCGCGGCCGCCAGGGTGGCGAGCTCCAGCCAGGTCATCGCCCGCAGCGCCGCCCACACCCCGCTGACGCTCACCACCTTGGGCAGCAGGACGAAGTAGACGACGGCGACGACCGCGGCGGCGAGCAGCACGCGGACCGCCATCCGGCGCCCGGTCATCGCCTCCTCCTCCCATCTCCCCGGCCCGACGGTACGAGGTGACGATATGCTCCGGTTGGCGCCTCCACGTCCAGGGAGCGCGTCTCGGAGGTGGTGCCCGTGCATCGCTACCTGGTGGTGGCGAACCAGACCCTCGGCGGTGATCAGCTCCTGACCGCGATCCGCGACCACATGGCCGAGGGCCCGTGCCACTTCCACCTGCTGGTCCCCGCCACCGCCGCCGGCGACCTGGACCCCGAGTACCTGGCGCGCGCGACCGAGGCGGCGGCGGCGCGCTCGGCCGCGGCGGCGGCCGAGCGGCAGCAGGCCCGCCAGCTGCTGGAGGACGAGCTCGACGAGGTCGGCCACGCCGAGCCGGGCGAGGACCCGGGCCGCCAGCTCGCCCGCGAGCGGCTCCAGCACGAGCTGGCGCGGCTGCGGGAGCTGGGCGCGGAGGCCAGCGGCGAGGTCGGCGTCGCCGACCCGTTCGAGGCGATCGAGGTCGTCCTCCACCGCTGGGAGTTCGATGCGATCATCCTGTCGACGCTGCCCGGCCGGAAGTCCCGCTGGCTGGCCAGGGACCTGCCCAGCCGCGTCCGGCGGGCGTTCAAGCTGCCGGTCACGCACGTCACCGGCCCGAGCGGGCCGACCGACTGACACGGAGGGGAGCGGCAATGGCGACCAGCACGACCGGCGCACCGCGGGCAGCGGTCGGGGTGGCCACCCTGCGCAGGGACGCCTGGTGGCTGTCGCCGCTGGTCACCCTGGTGGTGCTGGCCGGCTTCGTCGTCTACGGCAGCTGGGTCGCCTTCTACGGCAAGCACTACTTCGCCGACCCGTACCTGTCGCCGTTCTACTCGCCCTGCCTGGCCGCCAACTGCGAGCACGCCACCTGGCAGGTGATCGGCGGCTGGTGGCGGCTGTCGCCGGCCCTGCTGGTGCTGCCGATCCCGCTCGGCTTCCGGCTGACCTGCTACTACTACCGCAAGGCCTACTACCGCTCGTTCTGGTGGGCGCCGCCCGCCTGCGCGGTGCCGGACGGCCGCAGCCGCTACAGCGGCGAGACCCGCTTCCCGCTGATCCTGCAGAACATCCACCGCTACTTCTTCTACCTGGCGCTGCCGTTCCCGCTGATCCTGACCTGGGACGCGCTGCGGGCCTTCCGCTTCCCCGACGGCTGGGGCCTCGGCGTCGGCACCCTGGTGCTGCTGCTCAACGCCGCGCTGCTGTGGCTGTACACGCTCTCCTGCCACTCCTGCCGGCACCTGTGCGGCGGCAACGTCGACGCCTACTCCCGGGCCCCGCTCCGGTTCTGGCTGTGGCGCAAGGTCTCCGCCCTGAACGCCCGCCACGCGCCGATCGCCTGGGTGAGCCTGGTGTTCGTCGCCCTCACCGACCTGTACGTCCGGCTGGTGGCCACCGGCACGATCCACGACCTGAGGTTGTTCTAGATGCCCGAGTACGAGACCCACGAGTTCGACGTCCTGGTGATCGGCGCCGGCGGCGCCGGCCTGCGCGCCGCCATCGGCGCCGCCGAGCGGGGCGCCCGCACCGCGCTGATCTGCAAGTCGCTGCTGGGCAAGGCGCACACGGTCATGGCCGAGGGCGGCATCGCCGCCGCCATGGGCAACGTCTACCCGGACGACAACTGGCGGGTGCACTTCCGCGACACCATGCGCGGCGGCAAGATGATGAACAGCTGGCGCATGGCGCAGCTGCACGCCCAGGAGGCGCCCGACCGGGTGTACGAGCTGGAGGCGTGGGGCGCGCTGTTCGACCGCACCCCCGACGGCCGCATCCTGCAGCGCGACTTCGGCGGCCACCGCTACGCGCGCCTGGCCCACGTCGGCGACCGCACCGGGCTGGAGATGATCCGCACCCTGCAGCACCG
>DASQWY010000051.1:0-8139 GCA_035640005.1 Actinomycetes bacterium | reverse complement strand
CTCCTCCGAGCCTGACAAGCTTCAAGAAAGGTAATCCCCGCCAGTTCGGGACCCGGAGGCCCCGGACGACGGGGAGGAGTGCGGGCACCGTAGCGTATGGTCGCCCTTACGGTCAATCGAACGCGGCATTGTTCCTACTGGAGGTATTTCTTTCGGATCGAGCGGTCTCAGTCTCTAGGTAAATGGCCGGCTGGGCGGCGCCGCCGGGTCGCTGCGCGAGTCGAGGTTCGTCCCCGGCTACCTCAAGCCGGCCGTCCGTAGCAGGTTGAACCCGCCCGAGGTGGCCGGTGCCGCTGCAAGCACGGCTCTGGGCGAAGCCCTCGTTCGCGCGTCGGGCCAATCTGCGCCGCTTGGCCAGGTTGGCCAATGGCCTGGTCGGCGCACTTGGCCTACGGTGTTGTGAATGGCCGGGCTGCCCTGGTTGTCGTACTGGTGCATGAGGTGTCGGCGATCGCCGGTCTGGTGGGGAGGGCGGGGCCGGGTTCGCCGGTGGCCGTCGGGTCGAGGTGGCCGCCCGCAGAGCGGGACGCCGGCTGCCAGCCCGCGCCCCGCCCCGATCACCGCTTGGTCCCCGACGGCGTGACGCCTACGCCTCGGTGCTCCTGGTCGCCCTGACCGGCGTGGCAGTCGCCCACCGCCGACATGCCGTCGAGCCCACAAGCCGGCCTACGGTTTGCCTGCCACGCCGCAGCGCGAGTCCATCCCGGCAGGGGAGCCTGGATCGTCGGGGTCGGGGCGCCAGCGTGGGGCAGGGACCACGCCGGGTTCCAGAAGGTCCAGACCGTCGAAGAAGCGAGCGACCTCCTCGGGGCTGCGGAGGGTGTAGGGGTGTCCGCCCTCGCCCGAGACGCGCGCGCCCTCCACGATTTCCTGGCTGGTGTTGGTTCCGTCGTTGACCACCAGGTAGCTGCCGGAGGGCACGCCGTCCAGCAGCCGCCCCACGATCGAGCGCGCCTCCTCGTAGTCCGCGACGTTGCCTAGGATGCCCAGCATCACGATGGCGACCGGCCGGGTGAGGTCCAGCGTCCGTGCCGCCTCGCGTAGAATCTTGTCAGGCTCGCGGACGTCGGCGTCGAGGTAGTCGGTCGCGCCCTCCGGGCTGCTGGTCAGCAGCGCGCGGGCGTGCGCCAACACCATGGGGTCGTTGTCGACGTAGACGACGCGGCACTCCGGCGCCACCCGCTGGGCGACCTGGTGGGTGTTGTCGGCGGTGGGCAGGCCGGTGCCGACGTCCAGGAACTGGCGGATCCCCGCCTCACCGGCCAAGAAGCCGACCGCGCGGCCCAGGAACGCCCGGGAGGCGCGGGCGTTCTCGACGATCGCCGGGAAGACGGTAAGGACCTGGTCGCCGACCTGGCGGTCGGCGGGGAAGTTGTCCTTGCCGCCCAGCCAGTAGTTCCAGATCCGGGCGCTGTGCGGGACCCCGGTGTCGAGCTTGGAGATCAGCTCCTGGCTGGGGGTGGCCGAGCTGCCGGTCATGGGGCACCCCTTTCAACTCCACGCAGGGTCGGCGGTCCGTAACGGTACGCTGAGCATAGTCTTTCGCGCTTCGCCCAAGGATCCTTAGAGGACCCGACCGCGCCTGCCCCTGCCCGCCCGAGCTGGTCGCGCTGCCGGTCTGGCGGCTCGACCTGCTGGCCGGCGCGGTCACCTCGGTAGGCTCGCGCGGGGACTCCTACGACAACGCGCTGGCCGAGACCATCATCGGCCTGTACAAGACCGAGCTGGTCCGCCGGCGTGGCCCTGGAAGGGCCTCGACGAGGTTGAGTACGCCACGCTGGAGTGGGTCGACTGGTTCAACCACCGCCGGCTGCTGGAGCCGATCGGCCACGTCCCGCCGGCCGAGTTTGGGGCCGCCTACCACCAAAGGGAGGATCCCAGCGGCACGGCCGGACTCAAGGACCCGAGCCTCCGGTGAACCCGGGGCGGTTCACTGCCTGCGTGAAGCCACTGTCAGCTGGGCTGCCACAGCTCGACCCGATTGCCCTCAGGATCGGTGACCCAGCCGAATCGACCGACACCCTCCATGTCCTGAGTTTCCTGGGCCACGTCCGCTCCCTTGACGCGCAATTGCGCGAGCATCGCATCCAGGTCGCGGACACGGAAGTTGAGCATGGTCTGCTGGGCGCGGGAGCCGAAGTACTCGGTCTCGGACTCGAACGTCGCGAACACTGTCACCCCAGCTTCCTGACGCCACAGGCCGTTCTCATCGGCGTCCAAGCCCAGGCAATCGCGATACCACGCACCCAGGGCCACCGGGTCGGCGGCCCGCATGAAGTATCCGCCAACTCCAAGCACACGTTCCATGTCGCCATCTTGCCAGGACCGCAGTCGCCCGCGTCACGCCCGTCTCGATCGCGGGGGAGCTCGTTAGAAGTTCGCTCCCCGGTCGAGGGCGAGGTAGACGGCGGTGGCGTCGTCGCTGCCCTGCGGGGAGGCGCTGGTCAGTGAGCGGTTTCGGTGGTGCCGGAGGAGGGGCTCGAACCCTCACGCCCTTGCGGGCCCAACGCTTTTAAGGCGCGGCTGTCTGCCGTTTCCAGCACTCCGGCGCTGACCAGCCAGGCAGCCAGGCTACTACGGCTCAGCGGCGGTCGGCGGTGGCCTGCTCGTCGGCCGCCCGCTGCGCCGCGCGGCGCTGCTCGGCCCAGCGGCGGTACAGCCACCAGGCGGCGGCGACCACGATCACCGCGGCGACCGCCAGGCTGACGGGGCGCAGGAACCGCTCGACCAGCTCCCACTGGCTGCCGAGGGCGTAGCCGAGGGCGGTGAGCGCGAACGTCCAGGGCAGGCAGCCGGCGGCCGTGTACAGCGAGAAGCGGCCGAACGGCATCTCGGCGACGCCGGCGGGCAGGCTGATGAAGGTGCGCACCACCGGCAGCAGCCGGGAGGCGAACACGGCGGTCTCGCCGTAGCGCGCGAACCAGGCCTCGGCCCGGTCCAGCTCGTGCTCGCGCAGGAAGACGTAGCGGCCCCAGCGCTCGATCAGCGGCCGGCCGCCGCGCCAGCCGACCGACCAGGCGATCCACGACCCGACCAGGTTGCCGGCGGTGCCGAGCAGCCCGACCAGCAGGAAGTTCAGGTGCCGGCCCTCGGCGCCGAGGCCGGCCACGAAGGTGGCGTTGGCAAGGGCGCCGCCGAACAGCATGGTGACCTCGCTCGGCACCGGCACGCAGGCCGACTCGAGCACCATGAGGACGAACACGGCCAGGTAGCCGTAGTTCAGGATGGTGCTGGTGACGAGGTGCTCCACGCGCGGCACTCTAGCAGGGATCGGCCGCTCAACGGCTCCAGTGGCTCTCGCCGAGCAGGTAGGCGGTGGCCAGGCTCGCCGGGTCCCGTTCGGCCGGCTCGCCGCTGCCCGGCCGCTCGACCGCCACCGAGATCGTGCGGGCGGCGAACAGCGGCAGCTCGGCGGTGGCGTCGCCCTCCCCCTGGAGGCGGGCCAGGTCGCCGTCGAAGCCGGCGATCCGGTAGCTGACGCCCGGCTCCACCCCCTGGCGGCGGAACAGGCGCAGCAGGTCGTGATCCTCGTTCTCGAAGCGCAGGACGCGGACCACGCTGCCGGTGGCCACCCCGGTCAGGGGCACGCCCGGCTCGCGCGGGTAGTCGCCGATCGGGTGGCCGTGCGGGCAGGTGCGCGCCTCCCCGATCATCTGCATCATGCGCGCCTCCAGGGCCGGGGTGACGCCCATCTCGAAGGCCTCCGCCTCCTCGTGGACCTCGTCCCAGGGCACGCCCATGATCCGCACCAGGAACGCCTCGATCAGGCGGTGGCGGCTGACCACGTGCCTGGCGATCCGCTCGCCCTCGGCGGTCAGGTTGATGCGCGTGCCGGGCCCCCGGGCGACCAGCCCGTCGCGCCGCAGCTTGTGGACCATCTCGGTGACGCTCGGCGGCGACACCCGCATGGCGCGGGCGAGGTTGGTCGGGGTCCGCTCGATGCCCGCCTCGCCGAGCCAGTAGAGCGACTCCAGGTACTCCTGGGTCGCCGAGGTGAGCGTCGTCTCCGCCATGCGCCCTATGGTACGTGCCGGTGCCGTCAGCCGGAGTTGGCGCCGATCGCGCCGATGACGAGCAGGGCTCCGAACAGGAGGAACAGGGCGGTGAGGGCGAGCTCGACGATGGCGATGATGCGTGCCGCCTTCGCCTGCTCGATCCCGCCGAGGCGCCCGCCGGACTCCTCGATGCGCCGCTGGGCGCTGTTGGCGAGCACCAGCGCCACGACCGCCCCGACCGGGGCGCAGATGAAGAAGCCGGCGATGGCGATCACCAGCGCCGCGGTCGCCGACGCCTCGTTCTGGGGCGGGGTGTAGGCGGGCGGCCCGTAGCCGTAGGGGGCCGGCTGCTGGCCGTAGCCGGGCTGCTGGCCGTAGGGGGGCTGGCCGTAGGCGCCCTCGGGCGGGGCCGGCTGCGGCGGCTGTCCCCCCTGGTCCTGCGGCTCGGTCGGCCGCTCGCTCGGCCGTTCCGGCTCGCCGCTCCCGGGCACGCCAGGCTGGTCGTCGGCCATCGTTCGGCTCCTCGCAGTCGCCGTCGGCAGGCGCCCGCAGTATTCCACAACCCGGCCGGCCGGTCAGGCGGTGAGCTGGTCCAGGGCCTGGTCGGACCAGTCGGCCAGCTGGTCGACCCCGGCCTGCCCGTAGGCGGCGGTGATCAGGAACGCCTTGTCGCCGGACCAGACGCAGGCGGCGCTGACCTGGCCGCCGCCGACCGGGGTGCAATCGTAGCGCCGGCCGCCGCGCCGCAGCTCCCGGATGGAGCCGGGGTCGAAGCGGGTGCCTGGCGACGCCGACCTGGCGAACCGGTCCAGCAGCAGCCGCCGCCCCGACACCAGGTCGATGCTGTCGCGCACGGCCACCAGGAACAGGCGCGGCTCCGCCAGGCTGGGCCCGTACACCGCGCCCACTGCGTCGGTGCCGTTCTGGCGGAACTGGGCGGTCGCCTGGTCCACTACGCTGGCCAGGGTGGGGTCGTCAAGGCGGCGCAGCCCGGCGACCGAAGCGGGCGCGGCCAGCGGCCGCTCCAGCCGGTCGCGGTTGGCCGACCGCACCACCAGCAGCACCGCCGCCGCCACCACCAGCACCAGCAGCACCCCGGCGCCGACCAGCAGCGCCACGATCGGCGTGCGGCGCGCCGGTGGCGCCGGCGGGGGCGGCATGCCCCAGGCCGGCTGCGGCCGCTGCGGCGCCTGCTCCCACGACGGCGCCTGCCCGGGCGGCCCCCACGGAGGCGGCTGCGCCGGCGGCTCCCCCGGGCCGGGCGGGTCGCCGCCGGCCGGGGGTGGCGCGGGTGGCGGCCCCCAGGCGGCGGGCCAGCCGCCCGGGTCGGCCGGCTGGCCGCGGGCGGGCGGCTCCTTGCCGGCCTCGGCCGGCGGCTCCTGGTCCGGCCACCAGGGGGACGGTTCGGGGCGGTCGGGGCCTGGCCGGGTGGTGTCGTCCTCCATGGGTCCTCCTCGGGTCAGCTCCGGTCGGTCGCGTCCAGGGCGGCCGCCCAGCCGGCCCGCTCGTCGGCGGCGACCAGCCGCAGCACCCAGCCGCTGCCCGGCATGCCGTCGTCCCATACCCACCAGGAGAGCCGCTCGACCGCCTCGCCGAGCCCGGCCGCCGCCGGCGGCCACTCCAGGCCGGCCAGGCAGGCCGCCGTCCACCAGGCGTCGAAGCGTCCCAGGGCGGCGCCGCGGCGCACGCCGTGCGCCCCGCCGCTGGCCGCCGCCCAGGCCATCCTGGCCAGCGCCGCCGCCGGCGCCGCCCTGCCCAAGCGGTGCTCGGCGACGCCGAGCGCGGCGACCGCCTCGGACGGCCCGCCGCGCACCACCACCGCCCTGGCGCCGCCGCCCGACTCGGTGGTCCAGACCTCGACCAGGTCGGTGAGGGCGCGGGTCACCTCGGGCCGGTCCAGTGGCGCACCCGGCCGGGCGCTGGCCGCCGCCATCGCCACCGGCTCGGCGCCGGGGTCGGGCACCTCCACCCGGTCGGCCCGGTAGGTCGCCAGCGCGTAGGCCGGCTCCCAGCCGGTGAGCACCAGCGGCAGCTCCAGCACCTCGGGATGGGTGCCCGGGGCGCCGCGCAGGTCCTCGCCGCGCACCACCCGCTCCTGGGCGACCGCGCCGGCCACGCCCGCCTCGGCCAGGTGCGGCGCCAGCTCGGCGAACGCGTGGGTGGCGGCGGCCACCTCGGTGAGCGGCCCGAGCGCGAAGCGGCCGGCGCCGGGCCGCAGCACCCCGGCGGCCTGCGGTCCGGGCGCCTCCAGGGCCGTGCGGTACTCCACGTAGGTGGTGACCGGCCACAGCGGCTTGCCCCGCTCGGCGGCCTCGACCAGCCGGCCGCGCAGCTCGACCAGCCCGGCCCAGTCGCGCCGCTCGCACAGGCCGTTCACGGCGCCGAGCAGGGCGGCCGGATCAGCCGTTTCGACCAGGTCGGCGAGGTCGGGCACTGAAAGGGTTCTCCTTGAGGTCGGGACGGAGACGGTGCCAGTGTGCCATCGGCTCCCGCAGTCCTCGGTTCATTCGGGGGGGAGCCAGTTCCCCCCCCGAACCCCCCCAACTACCCGGCCCACATAGGGCCTCTCCGTGATTGCCCGATCGGGGTCAGCACAGCTCGCCGCGGAGGACGGTGACGGCCTGGCCGGTGAGCTGGACGCGGTCGCCGGCGAGGCGGACGCCGACCACGCCGCCGCGCGCGGAGGCCTGGAGGCCGACCAGCTCGTCCCGGCCGAGCCGCCCGGCCCAGAAGGGCGCGAGGGTGCAGTGGGCCGAGCCGGTGACCGGGTCCTCGTCGACGCCGACGGCGGGTGCGAAGAACCGGGAGACGAAGTCGAAGCCGGGCGTGCTGGCCCGGGCGGTGACGGTGGTGCCGCGGGTGTCGACGGCGCGCAGCCGCGCCGGGTCCGGCCGCAGGCGGCGCACCGCCTCCTCGGAGGCGAGCTCCACCAGGTAGTCGAAGCGGCTCCTGCCGACCCAGCGGGCGCCGTCCGCGCCGAGGGCCTCCAGCAGCCCGGCCGGCGGCTCGGCGGCGGCCGGCGGCGTGGCCGGGAAGTCCAGCCGGATGGCGTCCCCGACCCTGGTGGCCACCAGCTCGCCGCTCAGGGTGGCGAAGCGGAGCGGCCGGTCCGCCGGCACCCGCTCCTCGGTCCACAGCACGTGCGCGGTCGCCAGGGTGGCGTGGCCGCAGAGGGCGACCTCGGCGGCCGGGGTGAACCAGCGCAGCCCGTACGCCCCCGGCTCCGCCGCCGGCCGCACGAAGGCGGTCTCCGACAGGTTCATCTCCGCCGCCACCCGCTGCATCCAGCCGTCCTCGGCGTCGCCCTCCAGCAGGCACACGGCCGCGGGGTTGCCGGCGAAGCGCTCGGCCGTGAACGCGTCGACCTGGTACAGCGGGGTCACGAGCGCGGCCGGATGGCGCGGAACATGGCGGTGTCGTCCGGCTCGGCCGGCGGCTCCACCAGGTGGAACCAGTAGAAGCCGTGCGGGGCCAGCGCCAGCCGGTACGGCTCGGTGTCGATGATCGGGAAGGGGGTGCGCCCGAACATCTCCTCGGGCACCAGCCCGGCGAAGCGGGACAGGTCCAGCTCCACCGGCTGGGCGAAGCGGGACAGGTTGGCGATCACCACCACCCGGTCGGCGCCGAGCTGGCGCACGAACGCCAGCACCCGCCGGTTGTCGGGGTACAGCGGCTCGTAGTCGCCCAGCCCGAACACCGGCTGCTGCTTGCGGACCTGCAGCATCCGCCGGATCCACTGCAGCAGCGAGGTCGACACCCGCTCCTGCGCCTCGACGTTGCTGGCCTGGTAGCCGTACACCGGGTCCATCAGGAACGGCAGGTACAGGGCGGCCGGGTCGGCGCGGGAGAAGCCGGCGTTGCGGTCGCCGGTCCACTGCATCGGCGTGCGCACCCCGTCGCGGTCGCCCAGGTAGATGTTGTCGCCCATGCCGATCTCGTCGCCGTAGTACAGCACCGGGCTGCCCGGCAGCGACAGCAGCAGGCTGTACAGCAGCTCCATCTGCCGGCGGCCGTTGTCCAGCAGCGGGGCCAGGCGCCGCGCGATGCCGATGTTGCGGCGCATCCGCGGGTCCTTGGCGTACTCGGCGTACATGTAGTCGCGTTCCTCGTCGGTGACCATCTCCAGGGTCAGCTCGTCGTGGTT
>DASQWY010000050.1:0-6966 GCA_035640005.1 Actinomycetes bacterium | reverse complement strand
GCCGCACCCTAGCCGCCCGCCGGCCCGCCGTGGGCGCCCACGCCGGCCCTGTGGAAAACCCGGTCAGCAGGGGCGGGGGTCGTAGTCGCGCAGGTCGAGGGGGGGCGGCTTCGGCCGGGCGGTCCTGGCGGCGGGGGCGGTGGTGGTCGGGGCCGAACGGCGCAGGCCGCCGAAGCCCGGGCCGAGCACCAGGGCGAGGTGGCCGGGCTGCAGGCTCGGGTCCTCGACCGGGGTGGCGCCGCCGACGACCAGGGCGCTCAGCGCCTGGGCGTCGGCCGTGCGGCCGGGGGCGTAGCCGACGGTCGTGCTGGGCCGGTCGGCGGCTGGCGCGTTGCCGACCGACTCGACCTGGTAGCCGGCCTGCTGCAGGGCGGTGGCGGTGCGGGCCGCCAGCCCCTGGGTGCCGAGCCCGTTCAGGACGGTCACGGTCAGCGAGCGGCTCGGCGCGGCCGGCGCGGCCGGCGGGCGGCCGAGGAAGCGGTCGATCGTCCGCTCGGTGTCGGGCCGTTTGGGCAGCAGCACGGCGCCGAGGCCCCGGTAGTCGCTGGCGTCGACCACGGGCAGGGTGTAGGTGGCCAGCCGCGACGGCCGGAACGAGCGGAAGGTGGCGGCCAGGCGGATGGCCTCGCCGACCTTGAGCGCGCTGTCCTTGGTGATCTCGTGGACCAGGGCGCCGACGAAGGCGTTGGCCCTGATCGGGTTGGCGAGCCCCCTGGACAGCGCCGCCTTGATCACCGACTGCATGAAGGCGTGCTGCCGCTTGATCCTGCCGAGGTCGGCGGTCGGGTCGGAGCGCCACACCCCGTCCCGGAGGTACTGGAAGTGGCGGCTGCGGGCCAGGCCGAGCGCCCGGCCGCCGTTCAGGTGGACGCAGCCGGCCCGGCGGACGTCCAGGCCGGAGAGCGCGTCCCTGGACGGGTAGGGGAAGCGCACGTCGATGCCGCCGAGCGCGTTGATGATCGCCTGGAAGCCGTCGAAGTCGATCAGCAGGTAGTGGTGGATCGGGATGCCGAAGTCCCGCTCGACCGTCTGCACCAGCTGGCCGGGCCCGCCGGCGAGGGCGGTGTTGATGCGGTTCTCGCGGCCGCCGGCGAGCGGCACCACCAGGTCGCGGGGGATCGACAGCAGCGACACCCGCTTGGCCGCGGGCTCGACCCGCACGATCATGGTGACGTCGTTGCGCTGCCCGCCGACGGTGCCGAACCTGGCCGTCTCGCCGGGGTCCAGCGGGGCGCGCGCGTCCGAGCCGACCACCAGCAGGTCGAAGGGCTTGCCGGCGCGCGCCTTGGACAGGCCGGGCACCCGGACCGTGCTGACCTGGCCGAAGCGGAAGTGGACGTAGCCGTAGCCGGCGCTGGCCAGCGCGAGCACGATCCCGAGCAGCAGGCCGGATCCCATGGCCAGCCGCCTGCGCACGCGCCGAGCCCGCGCCCGGTTGCGGACGGCCCGGGAGGAATCCATGGGCGGGCACGGTACCACGTGCCCCGCGGCTCAGTGGCCGCCTGCGGCGAAAACCCAGCCGAGCAGGCCGGCGACGATCACGATGGCCGCGACCAGCAGGGCGAGGTCGACGGTCTTCTTGTCCCGGTACCGCCGGGTCGCGTTGAAGCCCATCAGATGTCGTCCTTGCGGATGAGCTCCTCGATGTTCACGTCCTTGAAGGTGACCACGCGGACCTTGTTGACGAAACGGGCCGGCCGGTACATGTCCCACACCCAGGCGTCGTGGAGGGTGATGTCGAAGTAGGTGTCGCCGTCCTCGTTGCGGACCTGCAGGTCGAAGCGGTTGGCCAGGTAGAAGCGGCGCTCGGTCTCGATCACGTACTGGAACATGCCGAGCACGTCGCGGTACTCCTGGTACAGCTGCAGCTCCATGTCGGCCTCGTACCGCTCGAGGTCCTCGGCGCTCATCGGTTCACCCCTGCTCGCTGGTCGTTCGTCACCGCCGGATGCCCGGTCGCCCATGGGGCGGCCACGCCGGTGAAGGAGTGACGATGGTAGGACGAGGGGCCGAGGGCGCGCAGCGCCTCCCAGTGCTCGTCGGTCCCGTAGCCCTTGTGCCGCTCGAACCCGTACCCGCGGTAGCGGCGGGCGGCGCCGACCATGATCTTGTCCCTGGTCACCTTGGCGATGATCGAGGCGGCCGCCACGCACGACGCCACCTGGTCGCCCTTGCGCATCCCGAGGACGGGGGCGGGCATGTTCGGCAGCGGGAAGCCGTCGGCGATGGCGTAGTCGTAGCCGTCCGGCAGCAGGCGCAGCGCCTTGGCCAGCAGCGCGATGTTGGCGCGCTGCAGCCCGGTCCGGTCGATCGTGTCCGGTCCGACCCGGGCCACCGCGACCGCCAGGGCGTGCCGCTGGATCTGGACGGCCAGCTGGGTGCGCCGCTCGGGGGTGAGCAGCTTGGAGTCCGCCAGGCCCTGGATCGGGCAGTCGGGCGGCAGGATCACCGCGGCCGCCAGCAGCGGCCCGGCCAGCGCGCCGCGGCCGGCCTCGTCGACGCCGGCGACCCGGCCGAAGCCGGCGGCGCGCAGCCGGTCCTCGTACAACGCGGTGGCGATGGCAAGCACGTGAGGAGTCTAACGCCGACGCCGACCGCCTACCGGTCGCGGCGCAGCCAGCCGGTATGGTCCAGCGGCCAGATGCGCACGAACGCGCGGCCCACCACGTCCTTGCGGTCGATCGGGCCGAACACGCGCGAGTCCTGGGAGTTGGTGCGGTTGTCGCCCATCACGTACAGCTTGCCCGCCGGGACGGTCAGCGGGGTGCAGTTCTCGGTGGGCGTGCCGGCCGCCAGGTAGGGCTCCTGGAGCTGCCGCCCGTTGCGGTACAGGCGGCCGTCGCGGCAGCGGATCCGGTCGCCGGGCACGCCGATCACCCGCTTGATCAGGTCCCGGTCGGACGGGGGCGCCAGCCCGACGGCCTGGCCGATGCTGGAGAAGAAGCGGGCCACCGGGTTGGACGGGCCGGTCGAGATGCCGGGCTCGTCGTGGACGAACACGATCACGTCGCCGTCCTTGGGCTTGCCGAAGCGGTAGGAGAGCTTCTCGACCAGCACCCGGTCGGAGATGTCCAGGGTCGGCTCCATCGACCCGGACGGGATGTAGAAGGCGGCCACCAGGAACGTCTTGAACACCACGGCGAGCAGCACGGCGAGCACCACCAGCAGGGCCGTCTCGCGCAGGACCGCCAGCGCCCCCGGCGGCCGCTCGTCATGTTCGGCCTTGGGGCCGGGCACGGGCCGCGCCCCGTCCGGCGTGGTGGCCGTGCCGGGTTCCGCGGACCCCTCCGGCCGGGGGTTGCCCGCGCCGCCGCGGCTCATGCGCGGGCGGGGCTGCGCTTCTCCTTGATCCTCGCCGCCCGACCGGTGCGCTCACGCAGGTAGTAGAGCTTGGCCCGGCGCACGTCGCCGCGGCTGACCAGCTCGACCCGCGCGATGCTGGGCGAGTGGACCGGGAAGGTCCGCTCGACCCCGACGCCGAAGGACACCTTGCGCACGGTGAAGGTCTCCCGCAGGCCGCCCCCCTGCCTGCGCAGCACGAACCCCTGGAAGACCTGGATCCGCTCCCGGCCCGCCTCCACCACCCGGACGTGCACCTTGACGGTGTCGCCGGGCCGGAAGTCGGGCAGGTCGTCGCGCAGCTGCGCGCGCTCGACCACGTCGGTGATCTGCATGTGGATGAAGCTCCTCGAAATGCGAACAGCGCGAAGGGCCGGCAACGCCCGACCCGTGTGGGTCGAGGGTAACACGGTCAACGCCGGTCCGGGTCCTCGGCGCCTTCCAGCAGGTCGGGGCGGACCTGCCGGGTCCGCTCGACCGACGCGGCCCGGCGCCAGCGGGCGATGGCGCCGTGGTCGCCGGAGCGCAGCACCGCCGGCACCTCCAGCCCGCGGTAGACCGCCGGCCTGGTGTACTGCGGGTACTCCAGCAGGCCCGCCGCGAACGACTCGTCCGCCGCCGAGGCGGCGTTGCCCATCACCCCCGGCAGCAGCCGGACGACCGCGTCGAGCACCACCAGCGCGGCGGGCTCCCCGCCGGCCAGCACGTAGTCGCCGATCGACAGGACCTCGTCGACCCGGGTCCGGACCCGCTCGTCGACCCCTTCGTAGCGGCCGCAGCACAGCACCAACCGCGGCTCGCTGGCCAGCCGCTCGGCCACCCGCTGGTCGAAGCGGCGCCCGTCCGGGGCCAGCAGCACCACGTGCGCCGGCCCCTCGGCTTCCAGCGCGTCCAGCGCCTCGAACCACGGGCCGGGCAGCATCACCATGCCGGCGCCGCCGCCGAAGGGGGCGTCGTCCACGCTGCGGTGGCGGTCGCTGGCCCAGGCGCGCAGGTCGTGGCGGCGGACCTCCAGCAGCCCGCGCTCCCCCGCCTTGCCGAGCAGGCCGGCGGCCAGCGGCGAGTCGAAGAACGCGGGGAAGATCGTGACCACGTCCACCAGCACCCGGCTCACCCCTCCGATCCGTCCAGCAGGCCGGGGACGGCGTCCACCAGCACCTGGCCGCCGCGCAGGTCGACGCTGACCAGGGCGGCCACCGCCGGCACCAGCGCGCTGGCGCCGCCGGGCAGCTCCACCGCCAGCAGGTCGTGGGCGGCGCCGGGCAGCACCTCGGTGACCGTGCCGCGGCGGCGGCCGTCCCGGTCGACCACGGCCAGGCCGACCAGCTGGTGCGGCCAGAACTCGTCGGGCGCCAGCGGCCGCGCGGCCGCCAGCGGGATCGACAGCAGCTGCCCGCGGAGGCCGGCGGCGGCGTCCCGGTCGTCGACCCCGTCGAAGCGGGCGAGCAGGCGCCCCTGGTGCAGGCGGGCGGCGGCGACCACCAGCGGCCGCAGCGGGCCGCCGTCGGGGTCGCCGGCGCCCAGCTCGGTCCCTGGCGCGAACCGGTCGGGCGCGTCGGAGAGCACCTCGACCAGCAGCTCGCCGCGGACCCCGTGCGGGCGGACCACGCGGCCCACCACCAGGCGCTCGGGCGCTGCCACGGTCACTCGCCCTCGGCGAGGACCTCGACCTCGACCCGGCGGCCCGCCGGGGCGAGCGCCTTGACGACCTTGCGCAGCGCCTTGACGGTGCGCCCACCGCGCCCGATCAGCTTGCCGACGTCGCCCTCGGCGGCGCGGACCTCGTAGGTCACGCCGCGGCCGGTGCGCAGCTCCGCGACGCTGACCCGCTCCGGCTCGTCGACCAGCGCGCGGGCCAGGTAGGCGACGGCGTCACGCATCGGCCGCCCGCCCCCTAGCGCTTCTTCTGCTTGGCCGGCGCGGCCTTGGCCTCGGCCTGCTTGGCGCGCAGCGCCTTGGCGGCCGCCTTCTTCTCGGCCAGGCCCTCGACCCCGGCGATCACCAGCAGGTTGGCGACGGCCTCGGTCGGCTGGGCGCCCTTGGCGAGCCAGTCCCTGGCCTTGTCGGTGTCGATCTCCACCCGCGAGGGGTTGGTGTGCGGGTGGTACAGCCCGATGTTCTCGATGAAGCGGCCGTCGCGCGGGCTGCGCGAGTCGGCCACCACCACCCGGTAGAACGGCGCCTTCTTCATGCCCATGCGCATGAGCCGGATCCGTACGGCCATGGATGCCTCGCTCCTTCGTGGGGTGGCCCGCCCGTCCCGGTGGGTCTGCCGTTCCCCGCTGTCTGCCTGCAGGCGTCCGGGACCGGGGCAGTCTACCGGCCGAAGCCCATCTTGCGCAGGCGCTTGGGGTTCATGCCGGCCAGCTGCTTCATCATCCGGCGGGCCTGGTCGAACTGCCGCAGCACCGCGTTGACCTGCTGGGTGGTGGTGCCGGAGCCGCGGGCGATGCGGGCGCGGCGGCTGCCGTTGAGGATCTTGGGGTTGTGCCGCTCGCCCGGGGTCATCGAGCGGATGATCGCCTCGATCCTGGCCACGTCGCGGTCGTCGACCTCCACGTCGCGCAGCTGCTGGCCCATGCCGGGCAGCATGCCGAGGACCTGGTTGATCGGCCCGAGCTTCTTCACCTGCTGCAGCTGGTCGAGGAAGTCCTCAAGGGTGAAGGTGGCCTCGCGCAGCCGCCGCTCCATCTGCTCGGCCTGCTCCCGGTCGACCACCTCCTCGGCCCGCTCGATCAGGGTCAGCATGTCGCCCATGCCGAGGATGCGGCCGGCCAGCCGGTCGGGGTGGAAGGCGTCGAAGTCGGCGAGCTTCTCGCCGGTGCTGGCGAACTTGATCGGCCGGCCGGTGACCTGGCGGATCGACAGCGCGGCGCCGCCGCGGGCGTCGCCGTCCAGCTTGGTCAGCACGAAGCCGGTGACGTCCACGCCCTCCTGGAACGCCTCGGCGGTGGCGACCGCGTCCTGGCCGGTCATCGCGTCGACCACCAGCAGCACCTCGGTCGGCTGCAGCGCCTCCCGGATGGCGGCGGCCTGGGCCATCATCTCGGCGTCGATCGCCAGGCGGCCCGCGGTGTCGACCACCACCACGTCGCGCCCGGTCCGCTCGGCCTCCCCGCGGGAGCGGACGGCCACCGCGACCGGGTCGGCGCCGTCGCCGCCGCGCTCGGGCGCGAACACCGGCAGCCCGGCCTGGCGGCCGAGCACCTCCAGCTGGTCGACCGCGGCGGGCCGCTGCAGGTCGCAGGCGACCAGCAGGGGCTTGCGGCCCTTGGCCGCCAGCCAGCGGCCCAGCTTGGCGGCGGTGGTGGTCTTGCCGGAGCCCTGCAGGCCGGCCATGAGCAGCACCGTCGGCGGGCGCGGCGACCATTGCAGCGGCACGGCCCGCTCGCCGAGGGTGACGATCAGCTCCTCGTGGACGATCTTGACCACCTGCTGGGCAGGGGTGAGGCTGCGGGTCACCTCCTCCCCCACGGCCCGCTCGCGCACCCTGCCCACGAAGTCCTTGACGACCTTGAAGTTCACGTCGGCTTCCAGCAGGGCCAGGCGGACCTCGCGGAGGGCGGCGTCGACCTGCGCCTCGGACAGCCGCCCGTGCCCGCGCAGCCTGGTGAAGACCTCCTGCAG
>DASQWY010000049.1:0-14040 GCA_035640005.1 Actinomycetes bacterium | reverse complement strand
AGGGCGACGAACACGCAGGTCAGCGGCAGCATCCACAGCGCGGGGCTGCGGTAGGTCAAAAGCAGGATGACGACCACGATCGCCGCGGTGACGTACAGCAGGGTGGTGTCGAAGCCGGAGAACACGTTGGCGAAGTCGGCGGCGTACCCGGCCGGGCCGGTGACGTAGACGCGCCCGCCGTTGGGGTGGGCGATGGAGCGCACCTGCTCGACCACGGGGGCGATGTCGTTCCAGCCGCCGCTGCCCATCTCGATGGGCACGACCACCTGGAGCGCGCGGCCGTCGCTGGCGGGGATCGGGCCGATGACCTTGCCGGCGACGTGGTCCAGGCCGGCGAAGCGCCTGGCGTCGGCGGCGGCCCTGGCCCGGTCGGCGCCGGTGACCGCGCCCGCGGGCTCGTAGAGCACGACCGCGGGGGTGGTGTCGCTGGGCACAAACCGCTTGGCCAGCTCGATGACCCTGGTGGACTCGGCGTCCTTGGGCAGCCACGCCGACGCGTCGTTTTGCTGGGCGCCGTTCAGCTTGCCCGCCAGCGGTCCGGCGACCGCGACCACCGCGATCCAGAAGGCAAGGACCGCCCACTTGCTCCACCGCCCACAAACCAGCCCCGCGATCCCCCCCGTTGCCGCTCGGTCGTTTCCCCGATCCAGGTCACTGTCTCGCACCGTTCCTCCCAGTCCAGGTGACACTCGCTCCGAGAGCCGCTTGGGCTCGTCCCGGCCTGATGGTGGCCGCAGGTGCGGGCAGCGCGCGTCGGCTGGTGGTGGTGTCTTGTGGCCCACCCCGCGGGCGTACGGTCATCCCCGGGCGGTAGACCGGTGCGCCGGGTGTGGTAGCGCAAGGCACCGCTCACGGCGGATGCGCGTGACCGGCGGGTGCGGGCAGGATTGCTGGGAGGTCGGGATGCAGACACCAAGGATGCCCAGCACCGTGCGCAAGCCCGCGCCGGTCCTCACCGATGCCGGTGTCGGCGTCGGGGTGGCGGTGCTGGTGCTGGCCGCCAGCTGGACCGGCGTCGGACCGCCGTGGATCGTCGGCCCTCGTCCACTCGACGCCGTCGCGGTCGGGCTTCTCGGGGTGGTGGCCGGCGCCCTAGCGCTGCGCCGCCGCTACCCGATATCGGTGCTGGTCGTCCTCAACGCGGTCGCCCTGGCCTGGTCCGCCGCCCTGTACCCCGGCCGTCTGATCGTGCTGGCCCCGCTGATCGCCTGCTACACCCTGGCGGCCCTGCGGGGGTGGCGGTGGGGGCTGGCCGGCGCGGTGGCGACCGCGCTCAGCGCGCTGGTGGCGATCCGCGTGGCCTTCGGCGCGGCCGCGCCGGCCGGGACCTCTTTCAGCGCCGAGCTGATGGCCGCCACCGCTGGCGCTGCCGGCACCGCGGTCGGCTACTACCGGGCGCTGCTGGTGGCCACCCGCGCGCAGCTTGCCCGCGAGGCCCAGACCCGCGAGGAGCAGGCGCGCCGCCGCGCGATCGAGGAACGGTTGCGCATCGCCCGCGAGCTGCACGACGTCTTCGGCCACACCATGGCCACCATCAGCGTGCAGGCCGGGGTTGCCATCCATGTCGTCCGGCAACGGCCCGCCCAGGCGGTTGAGGCGCTGACCACGATCAAGCAGATCAGCGACCAGGGACTGACCGACGTCAAGACCATCCTGGGCGTCCTGCGCGCCGACAACGACCCAGACCGGCCTCGGACCCCACGAGGCGGCATCGACCAGCTGGAAGCATTGCTGGACCCGGTTCGGGCGGCAGGGGTGCAGCCCCAGCTCACCGTCCACGGCAGCGCCCGGCCGCTGCCCGCGGCCGTCGACCTTGCCGCCTACCGGATCATCCAGGAGGCACTGACCAACGTCTTGCGCCACGCACGCGCCCGCACCGTCCAGCTGGACCTGCGCTACGAACCCTCGCAGGTGGTCATCCGGATCCTCGACGACGGGTCGGCTGCCAGCCCCGGCCAGGCCGGCAGCAACGGTCAGGATGGGCACGGCATCAGCGGCATGCGGGAGCGGGCCCTGGCGCTGTCTGGACAGTTCACCGCCGGCCCGCACCCCGACGGCGGCTTCCAGGTGCGGTGCGCCTTCCCCTACGGTGGGGCATGACCGAGCCGATCCGGGTCCTCATCGCCGACGACGAGACGTTGGTCCGCGCCGGGTTCCGGGTCCTCATCGACGTCGAGCCAGGGATGGTGGTGGTGGGCGAGGCCGCCGACGGTGCCGCAGCCGTTGACCTGGCACGACAGACCGACCCCGACGTCGTCCTCATGGACATCCGCATGCCAGGGGTCGACGGGCTGGACGCCACCCGCCAGATCGCCGAGGCTGCCGACCTTGCGCACGTGCACGTGCTGATCCTCACGACCTTTGACCACGACGAGTACGTCATCGAGGCGCTGGGCGCCGGCGCCAGCGGCTTTGTGAACAAGAACACCGATCCCGGCCAGCTGCTGCACGGCATCCGGGTGGTGGCAGGCGGCGAAGCACTGCTGTCGCCCGGCCTGACCCGCCGGCTGGTTGCCCGGCTTGTCGACCGGGGCCCAAACCGCCAGGTCAACGCCGGGGCGCTGGCCCAGCTCACCGAGCGGGAGCGAGAGGTCGCCGGGCTGGCGGCGTATGGCATGAGCAACGACGAGATCGCCGAGCACCTGGTGATCAGCCCCGCCACCGCCAAGACCCACGTCAGCCGGGCCATGGCCAAGCTCGGCGCCCGTGACCGCGCACAGCTGGTCGCGCTGGCATACCAGCACCGCCTGGTCGACCCGCCCGACCCGGCGTCACCGAACGCTCCATGACCGCGTGTCACAGGCAGCAGGGGGTTCTTGTCTCCCAACCGCCTGCGCACCGAGGGCACCGACCACCTGCTGGCCGCGGGCCGGGCCGTCGGCATCCGCCGCTTCATCGCCCAGAGCGTCGTCGCCATCGGCACCTACGCCCGAACGCCCGAACCGGCGGTCCGGTCAAGACCGAGGACGACCCGCCGCGGCGGAGCAGAGCGAGGGCTGGCAGGCCCGCCAGCTGAGCGCCCGCCGTCGATCCTGCCACCATCCGGAACCCGTGCAGGCCACGAACACGATCGCGCCGGCAAGGCGGAACTCAAACACCGGTCTGTCCTGGTTCGCGTGGCTGCGCCGTTTGGCTGTGGTTCGTCTACGTATTCGTCGGTATCTCGCCGGGTTCGGTGTTTCGGGCTCGGATGGATGGGTACCGGCGTCCCGCCTTGCCGGTCCGAAGAGGGGGGTCAGCCCGTGACGCGCAGGCTCGTGATGACCGTCGCCTTGGTCGCCGCACTGGTCGGCGCCACGCTGCACGCCGCGACCGCGGACGTGCAGCTGGTGATCAGGCTGCCGTTGCTGGCGCTGCCGATCGGGCCGGGGCCGCTGTTCCCGATGGACAACTACGGGCCGACCCCGAACGACGACGTCGTCCTGAAGTGGAACGAGCAGACCCTGATGGCCATCCGGCAGTTCAAGACGCCCCCGCCGATCGCGACCAGGGCCCTGGACATCGTGCACACCAGCGCCTACGACGCCTGGGCCGCCTACGACCCGGTGGCGGTCGGCACCCGCCTGGGCGGTTCGCTGCGCCGCCCCGCCGCGGAGCGGACCACCGCGTACAAGAGCATGGCGATCAGCTACGCCGCCTACCGGGCGCTGCTGAACCTCTACCCGGCCAAGGCCGCCGACTTCACGGCGTTCATGACCGCGCTCGGCTACGACCCGAACGACACCTCCACCGACCCGGCGACCCCCGCCGGGGTCGGCAACAGCGCCGCCGCCGCGGTGCTCGCCTACCGCGCAGGAGACGGCTCCAACCAGGCAGGCGGCTACGCCGACACCTGCGTGCCCAGCTGCTACCAGCCGGTCAACACCCCCGACACCATCAACGACCCGATGCGCTGGCAGCCGCTGCGCAACGCCGACGGCACCGTGCAGAAGTTCGTGACCCCGCACTGGCGCAACGTCACCCCGTTCGCGCTCACCGGCCCGACCGAGTTCCAGCCGCCGGCGCCGAAGCTCACCAGCCTGCTGCTGCTGGACAACGAGATCACCGACACGCTGCTGCAGAGCGCCACCCTCACCGACCTGTCGAAGATGCGCGCCGAGTACTGGGCGGACGGCCCGGGCACCGAGACGCCGCCCGGCCACTGGTGCATGTTCGCCCAGGCCGTCTCGCGGGCGCGCGGCTACGGCCTGGACCAGGACGTGAAGCTGTTCTTCGCCCTCGACGGCGCCATGCTGGACGCCAGCATCGCGGCCTGGAACGCCAAGCGGACCTTCGACTACGTGCGCCCGATCACCGCCGTGCACGTCCGCAAGAAGAACCAGCTGGTGCTGGCGTGGGCCGGGCCCTACAAGGGCACCAGGCTCATCTGGGGCCAGGACTGGCAGCCGTACCTGCCGACCCCGGCGTTCCCCGAGTACGTCTCCGGCCACAGCACCTTCAGCGGCGCCGGCGCCAAGGTGCTGCAGCTGTTCACCGGCGCCGACACCTTCGGCGGGCGGGTGACCATCAAGCCGGGCAGCTCCACGGTCGAGCCGCGCGCCACGCCGCTGCTGCCGGTGGTGCTGACCTGGCTGACGTTCAGCTCCGCCCGCGAGGAGGCGGGCAACTCCCGCCGGCAGGGCGGCATCCACTTCCCCGAGGCCGACCAGAACGGCCAGGCGGTGGGGGCGCAGGTCGGGGCGAACGCGTACAGCAAGGCACTGAGCTACATCCACGGGACGGCCGGGTAGCCCGAACCCGGGCAACGCAGACGGCGCCTCGCATGCGAGGCGCCGTCTGGACGCCCGGCCCCCCCTGACGGCGGCCGGTCACGCGGGCCGAAGGGCTACGTGCCTGCTTCGACGCCGCGGAGCAGCTGGCGCACCTCGGTCTCGCGGTAGCGCCTGTGTCCCCCAAGGGTGCGGATGCTCGACAGCTTGCCTGCCTTGGCCCACCGGGTGACGGTTTTCGGGTCGACCCGGAAGAGCGCTGCGACCTCCGCCGGGGTGAGCAGCGCCTCCGGTGCCGGCGCCGTCTGCACACTGCGATTGGCGGACATGCCTTTCCACCTCTCACCTCGAAGCTCCCCCCGTCGAGACCGGATTCTCGCGGAGGTCCTGAATATCCTAGAGGCGTCGAATAGGACAGACCATAGCAACTTAGGGCTATTTTCCGCCCCGCCTAGTAGGACTATCGGCAACTCCCCGCCCGCACTTAAGCAAAAAGGGCGGAGGTCTCAATTACTGGATTCACGTCCTCGCAGCGCCGACCAGCGCTCGCTGAGGGTCCGGTAGAGGCCGCTGGAACGGTCCAGATCCCCCTCTTCGAGCGCTTCCAGTGCCTCCCAGACCTCTCCGGCGGACCGGTCCTCGGCCAGCTCCTCGAAGGGGATCGCCCTCGTTAGTCCGCCGTAGTCGAGCTGCACCATGCTGTCGGGGTCGAAGGCGTGCAGCCACTCCCGCAGCTCCTCCGCGGCGACCACCATGTCGGCGTCCTCCATCAGCTCCTGCAGGATCGACACCGCCCGCGAGACCCGGGCGCGGGCCTTGGCCATCGTCGTGCGGTAGGTGAGCCGCGGCGGCTGGCCCTGCGCCGGGCCGGCCAGCCGCCGCTCCTCCGCGTCGAACAGGGCGAACCAGGGCAGCGGCACGTGCCAGGCGGCCTGCTGGATGTGGCTGCGCCAGCCCGGCCGGTCGCGGCTCAGCCGCTCCAGGGCGCGGGTGGCGCGCTCCACGTCGCGCGCTGACACGAAGGCGTCGGCGACCTCGTCCGGGACGGAGCTGCGGAAGGCGACCAGCGACTCCAGGGTGCGCAGCTCGGTGCGGAGCGGGCACACGTACACCACGTCCCCCACCCGCTCGACCAGGGCGTGCTCCGGCTCGGCGTCCACCGACATGCCGAGCGCGCGGGCCAGGCCACGCCGCTCCTCCCGGACCACCAGCAGGCTGGCCGGCAGCGTCTGCCCGGTCTCCACGTAGGCGGCCCAGCTCGCCCGCTCGCGCGGCGGGAAGGCGGCCAACGGCTGGTAGACCCGCAGGTAGGCGGTGAAGGCATGCCCCTTCATGGACCAGAAGTATAGGTAGAGCGCGGTACGCGAAGACGGCTGGACGACCGGCCGCCGGTCCCGGAACGGTGTGATAGGTTGGCCTTCCAGGCGGGTACTCCCCGCCTGCACTGCCGCTCCGGCGGCGATCCCGCTGGGGCCCTGTCCAGGAGGTCCATCCATGGGAGCCTTCGAGCTCATGGGTGGCGAGTACGAGCAGGTCGTCTACAACCACGACCCGGCCTCCGGCCTGAAGGCCATCATCGCCATCCATTCGACCGCGCTCGGCCCGGCCCTGGGCGGCACCCGGTTCTACCCGTACGCCTCCGAGGAGGACGGGCTCCGGGACGTCCTGCGGCTGGCCCGTGGCATGAGCTACAAGGCGGCGGTCGCCGGGCTGAACCTCGGCGGGGGCAAGTCGGTGATCATCGGCGACCCCAAGCGGATCAAGTCCGAGGTCCTGCTGCGCGCCCACGGCCGCTTCGTGGAGAGCCTGGGCGGGCGCTACATCACCGCCGAGGACGTGGGCACCTTCACCGCCGACATGGACGTGGTGGCCCAGGAGACCCGCTGGGTGACCGGCCGCACGGTCGCCAACGGCGGCGGTGGCGACCCGTCGATCAACACCGCCTACGGGGTGCTCAAGGGCATGGAGGCGGTGGCGCAGGAGCTGTGGCAGCAGCCCGACCTGTCCGGCCGGCACGTGGTCGTCCAGGGGGTCGGCAAGGTCGGCTCGCAGCTGTGCCGCCTGCTGCACCAGGCCGGCGCCCACCTGACCGTCGCCGACGTGGACCTCGACCACGTCGCCTGGGCGGTCAAGGAGTTCGGCGCCGACACCGTCGAGCCGACCAAGGCGCACGCGCTCCCCTGCGACATCTTCGCCCCGTGCGCGCTCGGCGCGGTGGTCAACGACGACACCCTGCCGTCGCTCAAGTGCGCCGCGGTCGCCGGCTCGGCCAACAACGTGCTGGCCCGCGCCGAGCACGGCTTCGCCCTGCGCCAGCTCGGCATCCTGTACGCGCCCGACTACGTGATCAACGCCGGCGGGCTCATCAACGTCGCCGACGAGCTGCAGGGCTACTCGGCCGAGCGGGCCACCGCCAAGGTCGAGGGGATCTTCGGGACGCTGCGGGAGATCTTCCACCGGGCCAAGGCCGGCGGCATCCCGACCAGCGAGGCGGCCGACCGGATGGCCGAGGAGCGCATGCGCGAGGTGGGCCGGCTGCGCCTGATCCGGGTGCTGCCAGGGATCGGCTAACCCTCCTCCGCCGCCACCTCGCCCATCACCCAGGCCGGCAGCCCGCGCCCCCGGAGGTAGGCGGCGGCCGCGTCGGCCTCTCCGGCCGGCAGCACCGCGACCATGCCGACCCCGAGGTTGGTGGCCCTGGCCAGCTCGTCGCCGTCCACCGGGCCGAGCTCGCCGAGCAGGCGGACGATCGCCGGCGGGGTCCAGGAGGCGCGGTCGACCCGGGCGGCCAGGCCGGGCGGCAGGCAGCGTGGCAGGTTGCCCGGCAGGCCGCCGCCGGTGACGTGGCAGAGGGCGTGGAGCTCCGCGCCGCCGGCGAGCAGGTCGACCAGGGCGGGGGCGTAGATGCGGGTCGGGACCAGCAGCGCCTCCCCGACCGGCCCGCCCAGCTCCGGCAGCACCTGGTCGTAGCCGACCCCCGCCCGCTCCAGCACCCGCCTGGCCAGGCTGAAGCCGTTGGAGTGCAGCCCGGACGCCTCCAGCCCGAGCAGGACGTCGCCGGCGCGCACCCGCTCCGGGCCGAGCAGCCGCTGCCGCTCGGCCACGCCGAGGGCGAACCCGGCCAGGTCGTAGGCGCCGGGCGGCATCGCGTCCGGGTGCTCGGCCGTCTCCCCGCCCAGCAGGGCGCAGCGGGCGCGGCGGCAGCCCTCGGCGACCCCGCCGACCACCGCGGCCACCCGCTCGGGGTCCAGCCGCCCGACGGCCAGGTAGTCGAGCACGAACAGCGGCTCGGCCCCGGTCACCACCACGTCGTCGACCACCATCGCGACCAGGTCGACGCCGACGGTGTCGTGCCGGCCGACGGCCTGGGCGACCAGCAGCTTGGTGCCGACCCCGTCGGCCGCGGCGGCCAGCACCGGGTCGGCGTAGCGCTCCCGGTCCAGCGACAGCAGCCCGGCGAAGCCGCCCAGCCCGCCGAGCACCCGCGGCCCGTGGGTGGCCTCCACCATCCCCCGCATCAGCGCGACCGCCCGCTCCCCGGCCGCCACGTCGACCCCGGCCGCCGCGTAGGTCAGGGGTTCCCGGCCCGCCGCGCTCACGGCCGGTTGCCGAGCCCTTCCAGCAGCGCCTTGCCCTGCAGGTGGGTGTCGACCGGGATCGGGTAGTCGCCGGTGAAGCAGGCGGTGCACAGGCCGCTGCCGCCGGCCGCCGCGGCCATCGCCTCCAGCGACAGGTACCCCAGCGAGTCGGCGCCGATGTAGGCGGCCACCTCGTCGGTCAGCAGGTCGCTGGCGATCAGCTCGCTGCGGGTCGGCATATCTATGCCGTAGAAGCAGGGCCAGCGGACCGGCGGCGAGGTGATGCGCACGTGCACCTGGCTGGCGCCGGCCTCGCGCAGCATGCCCACGATCGACTTGGTGGTGTTGCCGCGGACGATCGAGTCGTCGACCACCACCAGCCGGCGGCCGGCGATCGCCTCCCGCAGCGGGTTGAGCTTCAGGCGGATGCCGAGCTGGCGCATGGTCTGGGTGGGCTGGATGAAGGTCCGGCCGACGTAGCGGTTCTTCATCAGCCCCTCGCCGTAGGGGATGCCGCTCGCCTCGGCGTAGCCGCCGGCCGCGCTCATGGCCGTGTCCGGCACGGGGATGACCAGGTCGGCCTCTGCCGGCGCCTCGGCCGCCAGGGCGGCCCCGAGCGCCCGGCGGACCTGGTGGACGCTGTGGCCGGCCAGGCGGGAGTCGGCCCTGGCCAGGTAGACGTGCTCGAACACGCACAGGTGGGGGGTGGCGGTCGCGAAGCGGCGCGAGCGCAGGCCACGCTCGTCCACCACCACCACCTCGCCCGGCTCGACCTCGCGCACGAACGAGGCGCCGACGATGTCGAGGGCGGCGGTCTCGGAGGCGATCACCCAGCCCCCGGGCAGCCGGCCGATGCACAGCGGCCGCACGCCGTGCGGGTCGCGCACCCCGTACAGGGTCCGCTCGTCCATCAGCACCAGCGACCAGGCGCCCTCCAGCCGCGGCATGGTGCGGGCGATCGCCTCCTCCAGCGACAGGTCGGCCTCGCGGGCCAGCAGCTCGGCGACCAGGTCGGTGTCGCTGGTCGCCTCCCCGTGCCAGCCGAGCGCCTCCGCCAGGGCGGCGGTGTTGGTGAGGTTGCCGTTGTGGGCCAGGGCAATGCCGCCCCCGGCGGTGTTGGTCTTGAACGCCGGCTGGGCGTTCTCCCAGCGGGAGCCGCCGGTGGTGGAGTAGCGGGTGTGGCCGATCGCCAGGTGGCCCTGGAGGGTGGCCAGGGTCGGCTCGTCGAACACCTGGCTGACCAGGCCCATGTCCTTGTAGACGAGCACGCTGCTGCCGTCGGCGACGGCCATCCCGGCCGACTCCTGGCCGCGGTGCTGCAGGGCGTACAGGCCGTAGAAGACGAGGTTGGCCACCTGCTCCCCGGGAGCCCACACCCCGAAAACCCCGCACGCCTCACGGGGGCGGTCGGCGTCGAGCATGATCCTCCCTGGCCGGTGGCCGGTGGGGAAGCAGCTCGGATCCTAGCAGCCCGGCCCGACGGCCGGCCGCCGGCCGCGGGGTCTGCCGCGCATCTGTCGCTTGCCCACCTTCCTGCGGGGATGTTAAGAAACTCCGTCGGTTGCGAGAACATCCCCTCGTGCAGGAACACCACAGAGCGTGGCCGCTGACGCTCGGAAGGGGATAGGTACGGCCCATGAAGACCTCCGTCGACAGGGCGGACGACGAGCTCCTCGAACGGTTCGGCTACCAGCAGCAGTTCGCCCGGACGGTGCGCTCCTTCGAGTCGTTCGCCCTCGGGTTCTCGTTCATCTCCATCACCACCGGCATCTTCACGACCTTCGGCTTCCTGCTGAACACGGCCGGCCCCAGGGGCATCTGGACCTGGCCGATCGTGATCGCCGGCCAGGCGCTGGTCGCCATGGTGTACGGCGCCCTGGCCGCCAAGATCCCCGTCAGCGGCTACTCCTATCAGTGGGCCTCCAGGCTCACCAACCCGCAGGTCGGCTGGTGGCTGGGCTGGATGTCGTTCGCCTACCTGTCGATCGTGACCGTGTCGGTCGACTACGCCTTCACCCAGGTCGCCTTCCAGCCGCTGATCGGCATGGACTACACGCCGACCAGCGCCGCCCTCATCACCCTCGGGGTGATGGTGCTGCAGGCCGCCGTGATCGTCTGGTCGACGCCGATCACCACCCGGATCAACACCGTGGCGGTGGTGACCGAGTTCATCGGCATCGTCGAGCTGGCGATCATCCTGCTCGGCGCCACCATCCTGGTCGGCGAGGCCCACTGGGGGAACCTGTGGTCGACCGCCCTGGTACCCAGGCCCGGCTGGTACGCCTGGCTGGGCCCGGGCATGCTGGCCACCCTGCTGGGCGCCTACACGATCGTCGGATTCGAGTCCTCCGCCAACCTGGCGGAGGAGACCCAGGAGCCGCGCCGGGCGGTGCCGCGCGCCATGATCCGGGCGGTGCTCATCTCCGGCCTGATCGGCATGATCTTCCTGATCGCCCTGTCGCTGGCCGTCCGCGACGTGGCCGCCGCCAGCGCCGACGCCGCCCCGGTCGCCTTCATCCTGCGCGACACGCTCGGCACCAGCATCGAGAAGGTCTTCCTGGTGTTCATCTGCGTGTCGATCTTCGCCTGCGGCCTGGTGATCATGGTCACCAACTCGCGGCTGGCCTTCTCCATGTCCCGCGACCGGCGCCTGCCAGGCCACCAGCTGCTGCGCAGGGTGCCGAGGGCCACCGGCGGCCCGACCTGGGCGACCCTGGCGGTGTGCGCGGTCTCGGGCGCGATCGTCCTGGTGCTGCGGGAGAACACCAGCGCCCTGTTCAGCCTGTTCACCGCCTCCACCCTGATGCCCGCGATCCTGTACGCCGGCACCGTGCTGCTGTACGTGTTCGGCGCGCGCGGCATCCGGCCCGACTCCCGCTACTTCAGCCTCGGGCGCTGGGAGTGGCCGGTGATCCTGGGCGCGCTCGCCTGGCTCGTCTACGAGCTGACCATCCTTATCGGCCCCGCCCAGTTCCGGGCCGCCCAGAAGTACGCGCTGGGCGCGATCGCCCTGGGGGTGGTGGTCTACGCCCTCATGTGGCTGCTGGAGCCGGAGGCGATGCGCAGCCAGCCGGGCGCCATGGGCGAGGAGGCGCTGGAGGCGGGCGAGGAGGAGCCGCCGCCCCCGCCGCGCGCCCCCCAGGGCGCCGGCGGGGTGCCGGTTCGGACGGGAAGGTGAGGGAGCCAGCATGAGCGGGGGCTGGCGAGCGTGCGCAGCGGCGCCCGTCCTCGCTGCTGAGCGGGGGTTTGGGCGTGATCGCGTGTTTGCAATGCGAAGCTCTCTACGGGTAGATTCCTGCCCCACCCCATATGCCCGTCGCTTCCCCCGGGACGTCTGATGAGCAGAAACGCCGTGCCTTCGGGCCGTCAGGGAGCCGAAGGATCGGGCGCGTTCGCATGTGCGCGCGCCCAGGTGTTCGGGCCGCCCGGCCGGTCGCGCCCCGGGCGGTCAGGGGCATGCCCGGGATGACGGATCGAACCGGTCAGCGCCTGTCGACACGAACCCGACCGCGCGGGTCGGCGGCGGCCGTCCCGCGTCCCACCAGCCTCCACGCCAGCGCCACCAGCACCGACCGAGAGGTCAGCACATGATCCGTAACATGTCGATCCGCTCCAAGCTGATCGCGATCCTCCTCCCCCCGCTCGTGGGCCTGACGGTGCTGGCCTCCCTGGGTATCGGCGCGAGCGTCGCCCGGGGCGTGCAGGCCAACCGGATCACCGACGAGACGCGCTTCGCCGTCGGGCTGACCGGCCTGGTCAACGAGTTGCAGGCCGAACGCGACCTGTCGGCCGGCTACGTCGGCAGCGGCCGCCTGGACGGCTACGGCGACATGATCGACCAGCGGGTCAAGGTCAACCAGGCGCTGGCGACGTTCCGCAACCAGGCCAGGGACCTCGGCTTCGACCGCGACGACGTGGCGCTGCGGACGGCCGTCAACGGCGCCCTTGGTCAGCTCAACCGGCTCGGCACCGAGCGCCAGCAGATCGCCGACGACGCCTCCGTCAACGTCCAGAACACCCTCGACTTCTACACCCCGATCATCCAGGCGCTGATCGGCGCCGACCAGGCGATCACCGGCCAGACCAGCGACCGCCCGCTGCTGCAGAGCGTGTTCGCCTTCGTGCAGCTCTCCCAGCTCAAGGAGTCGGTCAGCTACGAGCGCGGCTACATGAACGGCGTGCTGTCGGCCGGCAACTTCGGGGGCGGCGGCTACCAGCGCTTCGCCAGCATCATCGGCAGCCAGACCACCTGGCGGACGCAGTTCATGACCGTGGCAACGCCGGCGCAGCGCGACCTCTACCAGCGCACCGTCGGCGGCCAGCCGGTCGAGGCTGCCAGCAGGATCGAGGGCCAGCTGCTCGCCCTCGGCCCCAACCAGAAGACCGGGGCGATCAACGCCAAGACGTGGTTCTCGCTGATGTCGGCCAAGCTGAACCAGCTGCACCAGGTCGAGCTGCGGCTGGCCGACGACGTGGCCGCCGCGGCCAGGTCGTCGCAGCGCAGCGCCAGCCGGCAGGCGCTGGTGTATACGATCGGGCTGACGATCGTGCTGTGGTTCACGGTCGGCCTGTCGCTGCTGCTGGCCCGCTCGATGGTCGGCCCGCTGCGGCGGCTCACCGCCACCGCCAACGAGGTCGCCGACGACCGGCTCCCCGGCCTGGTCGAACGGCTGCAGCAGTCCACCGACCTGCGCGACCTCGACGTGCAGCCGGAACCGGTGCCGGTGACCTCCGGCGACGAGGTCGGCCAGGTGTCGGCGGCGTTCAACTCCGTCCACCGGGTCGCCATCCAGATCGCCACCGAGCAGGCCGCCCTGCGCAAGTCGATCGGCGACATGTTCCTGAACCTGGCCCGCCGCAGCCAGAGCCTGATCGACCGGCAGCTGGAGCTGATCGACGACCTGGAGCGGACCGAGGCCGACCCCGACGCCCTGGAGAACCTGTTCCGCCTGGACCACCTGGCCACCCGGATGCGGCGCAACGCCGAGGACCTGATCGTCCTCTCCGGCTCGGAGCCGGCCCGCCGCTGGAGCCAGCCGGTGCCGCTGGTGGACGTGGTGCGGGCCGCCCTGGCCGAGGTGGAGGACTACAACCGGGTCGAGCTGCTGCCGATCGACGAGGTCGGCGTGGCCGGCCAGGCCGTCAGCGACGTGGTGCACCTGCTCGCCGAGCTGATCGAGAACGCCACCTCGTTCTCCCCGCCGGGCACCAAGGTGCAGATCGCCGGCCAGCAGGTCTCCAACGGCTACGTGATCGAGATCGAGGACCGCGGCCTGGGCATGAGCGACGAGGAGCTGGTCGAGGCCAACGAGCGGCTGGCCAACCCGCCGATCGTCGACTTCGCGCTGTCGCGCATGCTCGGCCTGTACGTGGTCGGCCGCCTGGCCCAGCGCTACGGCATCAAGGTGCAGCTGCGCCACTCCTGGTACGGCGGCATCACCGCCCTGGTGCTGCTGCCGTCGGGGATGACGGTCCGCGCCGCCGGCGTCGACATGCAGCTGGAAGGCGGCGGGGTCCGGCGCGGCCGGGCCGAGCTGGCGGCACCGGCGCAGCCGTCGGCCCCGCCGCCGTCCCGTCCCGGCGACCACCTGCCGATCTTCGAGGCGGCCCGCTCCGACTGGTTCGAGAGCGGCGTGGGCGGCGCCCACCTGCCGCTGCGCCGGCACGCGGCCCAGCAGCCGAACGGGGCCGGCCCGCAGCCGACCGGCAACGGCCTTGGCAAGGCGCCGATCGGGCCGGGCGCCGAGGACGTC
>DASQWY010000048.1:0-3040 GCA_035640005.1 Actinomycetes bacterium | reverse complement strand
CCGCCACGGCGAAGGCCGCCGGCGGGCGACCGCGGCCTCCGCGCCCGCGGCCACCGCGCCGGCGGCGACCGTCACCGCGGCGCCCGCGCTCGGCGCGGCGGCCAGCAGCAACCCCGCGCCGGCGGCCGCACCCGCCCAGGCCGCGGCTGCGACCCGCTCCCGGCGGGCGAGCACGGCGAGGTCGTGGGCGGCCACGTACAGCAGCACCGAGGCCAGGCCGGCGTCGTGCAGCCAGCGGGCGGCCGGCGACCCGGTGCCGTGGAAGTCCAGGCTGCCGACCCCGGCCCAGGCCGCCGCGCAGCCGAGGGCGACCGCCGCCGGGTCCCTCGTCCACCGGGGCACCCTCTTGGGGTTCCCCGGACCCCTCCGGCGCCGGGCGACCAGGCCGGCGGCCACCAGCAGCAGGGCCAGGCTGGAGGCGGCGTTGACCGGCTGGGCAAGCAGCCCCGGGTGGATCCGCTCGCAGTCGCCGGCGGCCAGGCCGGTCAGCCGCGCGCCCGTTCGATGCTGGCCCCCAGGCCGCGCAGGCGCTCGTCAATCCGCTCGTAGCCGCGGTCGATCTGGCCCACGTTGCCGATCACCGACTCGCCGTCGGCGGCCAGCGCGGCCAGCAGCATCGCCATGCCGGCGCGGATGTCGGGCGACTCCAGCCGCTCGCCGTACAGCCTGGTGGGGCCGTTGACGACCGCCCGGTGCGGGTCGCAGAGGATGATGCGGGCGCCCATGCCGACCAGCTTGTCCACGAAGAACAGGCGGTTCTCGAACATCTTCTCGAACACCAGCACCGTGCCGCTGGCCTGGGTGGCGACCGCGATCGCGATCGCGGTCAGGTCGGCGGGGAACGCCGGCCAGGGGCCGTCGTCGATCTTGGGGATGGCCGCGCCCAGGTCGTCCTGGACGGTCAGCTCCTGGTCGTGGGGGACGCGCAGGCGCCCGCCGTCCAGCTCCCAGCGGACCCCGAGGCGGCTGAAGCCGACCTCCACCGGGCGCAGGTCGTCGGCGATGACGCCGTCGACGGCCAGCTCGCCGCCGGTGACCGCGGCCAGCCCGACGAAGCTGGCCACCTCGATGTAGTCCGGGCCGATGGTGTGCTCGCCGCCGCGCAGCCGCTCCACCCCGTTGATGCGCAGCAGGTTGGAGCCGATGCCCTCGATGCTGGCGCCGAGCCCGACCAGGAAGCGGCACAGGTCCTGCACGTGCGGCTCGCAGGCGGCGTTGCCGATGATCGTCTCGCCCTCGGCCAGCACCGCCGCGGTGATGGCGTTCTCGGTGGCGGTCACCGACGCCTCGTCCAGGAACATGCGCCCGCCCACCAGGCGCTCGGCCTCCAGCTCCAGGACCCGGCCGAAGCGGGCGCGCGCGCCCAGCGAGCGGAACGCGAGCAGGTGGGTGTCGAGGCGGCGGCGGCCGATCACGTCGCCGCCCGGCGGCGGCAGCAGGCAGTGCCCGGTGCGGGCGACCAGCGGGGCCGCCAGCAGCACCGAGGCACGGATGCGGGTGCACAGCGCCGGGTCCAGCCGCACGCTGCGGACGCCGGCGGGGTCGATGCGCAGCTCGCCAGGGGCGCTCCAGGTCACCTCGGCGCCGGTGGAGGCGACCAGCTCGAGCATGGTGTCGACGTCGCGGATGCGGGGCACGTTGCGCAGCACCACCGGCCCGTCGGCCAGCAGCGAGGCGGCGATGATCGGCAGGGCGGCGTTCTTGTTCCCGGCCGGACGGATGGTCCCGCTCAGGGGCTGCCCGCCCTTGATGACGAAGCTTTCCATTCCCCTCCCCACGGTGTGTGGCTGAGGACACGGCCGCACACTCTACCGTTCCCGGGGAAGGTTCGTTGCACCCGGGATGTTGCGGTTCGGGAACGGCGGCTGTCGCCCGGCCCGCCTACACTTGAGCCCATGCCCGACTTCCAGCTTCACAGCGACATGCCGCCAGCCGGCGACCAGCCCCGCGCCATCGAGCAGCTGGTCGACGGCCTGCAGGGCGGCGAGCTGGCCCTCACCCTGCTGGGCGTGACCGGCTCGGGCAAGACGCGCACCATGGCCGGGGTGATCGAGCGGCTCAACCGGCCGGCGCTGGTGATGGCCCCCAACAAGACGCTGGCGGCGCAGCTCACCAACGAGTTCAAGGAGCTGTTCCCCGGCAACGCGGTCGAGTACTTCGTCTCCTACTACGACTACTACCAGCCCGAGGCCTACATCCCGCAGACCGACACCTACATCGAGAAGGACTCCTCGATGAACGAGGAGATCGACCGGCTGCGGCACTCCGCCACCAGCGCCCTGCTGACCAGGCGGGACGTGATCATCGTCGCGTCGGTGTCGGCGATCTACGGCCTCGGCTCGCCGGAGGAGTACCGCGACCAGATGCTGTTCCTGGAAGCGGGCCACAGCTACGACCGCGACGCGGTGCTGCGCAAGCTGGTCGACATCCACTACGACCGCAACGACCTGAACTTCGTCCGCGGCAAGTTCCGCGTCCGCGGCGACACCCTGGAGGTGTTCCCCGCCTACGAGGAGCGGGCGATGCGGCTGGAGTTCTTCGGCGACGAGGTCGAGCGGATCCTGGTGATGGACCCGCTCACCGGCGCCATCCTCGGCGAGCGGGAGCGCCTGTACGTGTTCCCGGCCAGCCACTACGTCGCCGGCTCCGAGCGGATGCGGCGGGCGATCGCCGGCATCGAGGCCGAGCTGGCCGAGTGCCTGGCCGTGCTGGAGCGGGAGGGCAAGCTGCTGGAGGCGCAGCGGCTGCGCATGCGCACCACCTACGACCTGGAGATGCTGCGCGAGGTCGGCAGCTGCGCCGGCATCGAGAACTACTCGCGCCACATCGACGGCCGCGGGCCGGGCACCCCGCCGCACACCCTGCTGGACTACTTCCCCGACGACTTCCTGCTGTTCGTGGACGAGTCGCACCAGACGGTCCCGCAGATCGGCGGCATGTACGAGGGCGACCGCAGCCGCAAGGCGACCCTGGTCGAGCACGGCTTCCGCCTGCCGTCGGCCAGCGACAACCGGCCGCTGCGCTTCGACGAGTTCCTGGA
>DASQWY010000047.1:0-6599 GCA_035640005.1 Actinomycetes bacterium | reverse complement strand
CGACGTCGCCGCCGCCGTCGACACGGCCGTGGGCCTGCTGCGGGAGGGGGCCGGGTGAGCGACGCCAAGCTGCACCTGCGCGGGGGCACGAGCGCGGAGGGTGCCTTCTCCCTGGTCGTCACGCCGGAGCAGGCCGGCTGGGGGTGGAGCGGCCTGCGCGTGCTGGAGCTGGCGCCCGGCGCCTCCCAGCGGCTCGACACCGGCCAGGACGAGCTGCTGGTGCTGCCGCTCGCCGGCGGCTGCGTGGTCGGCTGCGACGGCCGCCGGTTCGAGCTGCGGGGCCGCGCCGACGTGTTCTCCCGCGTCACCGACTTCGCCTACCTGCCGCGCGACGCGCACGCCGAGGTCCGCAGCGACGGCGGCGGCCGCTTCGCCCTGCCCTCCGCCCGGGCGCGGCGGCGGCTGCCGGCCCGCTACGGCGCCGCCGAGGGCGTCCAGGTGGAGCTGCGCGGCGCCGGCCAGGCCAGCCGCCAGGTGAACAACTTCTGCACGCCGGAGACGTTCGAGGCCGACAGGCTGATCGCCGTCGAGGTCCTCACCCCCGGCGGCAACTGGTCGTCCTACCCGCCCCACAAGCACGACCAGGAGCGGCCGCCGGAGGAGGCGGCGCTGGAGGAGATCTACTACTTCGAGGTGGGCGGCGGCGGGTCCGGGATGGGGTACCAGCGGGTGTACAGCTCCGGGCCGGACCGGCAGATCGACGTGCTCGCCGAGGTCCGCGCCGGCGACGCGGTGCTGATCCCCTACGGCTACCACGGGCCGTCGATGGCCGTGCCCGGCTACGACCTGTACTACCTCAACGTGATGGCCGGCCCCGGCGAGGAGCGGGTCTGGCGCTTCTGCGACGACCCGGCCCACGCCTGGGTGCGTGCCCGCTGGGCGGAGCAGGCCGTCGACCCGCGGCTGCCGATGAGCGGACCGGGAGGAGGCCGATGACCAGCAGGCCGACGCGGCGGCTGACCATGGCGCAGGCCCTGGTCGAGTTCCTCGCCAACCAGCACAGCGAACGCGACGGGCACGAGCAGCGGCTGCTGGCCGGCTGCTTCGGCATCTTCGGGCACGGCAACGTCGCCGGCCTCGGCCAGGCGCTGCAGCAGTACACCGACCGGATGCCCTACCACATGGCCCGCAACGAGCAGGGCATGGTCCACGTCGCCGCCGGCTACGCCCGCCAGCGCAACCGGCTGTCGACCTTCGCCTGCACCAGCTCGATCGGGCCGGGGGCCACCAACATGGTGACCGGCGCGGCCGCCGCCACCATCAACCGGCTGCCGGTGCTGCTGCTGCCGGGGGACGTGTTCTCCTCGCGGGTCGGCCCGCCGGTGCTGCAGCAGCTGGAGGCCGCCGGCGGCCCGGAGGTCACCGCCAACGACTGCCTGCGGCCGGTGTCGCGCTACTGGGACCGGATCAACCGGCCAGAGCAGCTGCCCGGCTCGCTGCTGGAGGCCATGCGGGTCCTGACCGACCCGGCCGACACCGGCGCGGTGACCCTGGCCCTGCCGCAGGACGTGCAGACCGAGGCGTTCGACTACCCCGAGGAGCTGTTCGCCCGCCGGGTCTGGCACGTGGCCCGGCCGCTGCCGGAGCCGGCCGCCCTCGCCCGCGCGGTCGAGCGGCTGCGCGCCGCCCGGCGCCCGCTGATCGTCGCCGGCGGCGGGGTCATCTACGCCGAGGCCACCGGCGCCCTGCGGGCGCTGGTGGAGGCGACCGGCATCCCGGTGGCCGAGACCTACGCGGGCAAGGGCTCGATGCCCTACGACCACCCCTCCTCGCTGGGCGCGGTCGGGGCGACCGGCACCGACGGGGCCAACGCCATGGCCCGCGAGGCCGACGTGGTGCTCGGCGTCGGCACCCGCTGGAGCGACTTCACCACCGCCTCGCACAGCGTGTTCGCCGACCCGGGCGTCCAGTTCGTCACCGTCAACGTCGCCGCGGTGGACGCCTTCAAGCTCGGCGCCACCCCGGTGGTGGCCGACGCCCGGGCGGCCCTGGAGGCGCTGCGGGAGGCGCTGGCCGGCTGGCGGGCCGACGACGCCTGGCGGCAGGCGGCCGCCGGCCACAACCGCGCCTGGGACGCCGCGGTCGAGCGCGTCTACCGGGCGGGGCACGGGCCGCTGCCCAGCCAGGGCGAGGTGATCGGCGCGGTCAACGACGCCGCCGAGGCGCGCGACGTGGTCGTCTGCGCGGCCGGCAGCATGCCCGCCGACCTGCACAAGCTGTGGCGCACCCGCGACCCCAAGGGCTTCCACGTCGAGTACGGCTACTCCTGCATGGGCTACGAGATCCCCGGCGCGCTCGGCATCAAGCTGGCCGACCCGGACCGCGAGGTGTTCGTGCTGATCGGCGACGCCTCCTACCTGATGCTGCCGCAGGAGCTGGTCACCGCCGTCGCCGAGCGGGCCAAGCTGGTGGTGGTCCTGGTCCAGAACCACGGCTACGCCTCGATCGGCTCGCTGTCGGAGTCGACCGGCTCGTCGCGCTTCGGCACCAGGTTCCGCTACCGCGACGAGCGCGGCGGGTTCGAGGGCGGCCCGCTGCCGGTCGACCTGGCCGCCAACGCCGCCAGCCTCGGCGCCCGCGTGCTGGTCGCCCGCTCCATCGCCGAGCTCACCGACGCCCTCAAGGCCGCCAGGGACGGCGAGCAGACGACCGTGATCCACGTCGAGACCGACCCGGACGAGTACGTGACCATCGGCGGCGCCTGGTGGGACGTTGCCGTCGCCGAGGTCTCCACCTCCGCGCCCGTGCGGGACGCGCGGGCCAACTACGAGCGCGACAAGCGGGACCAGCGGTCCTACCTGTAGGCGAAGGGAGTGCCGGCATGAGGACCATCAACCACTGGGTGAACGGTCGCACCGTCGACCGCGAGCCCGACCGCAGCGGCGCGGTCTACGACCCGGCCACCGGCCAGCAGACCGCCCGGGCCGCCTTCGCCAGCGGCGAGGACGTCGACGCCGCCGTGCGCGCGGCCCAGGCCGCCTACCCCGCCTGGCGGGACACGTCGGTGGTGCGCCGGGCGCGGGTGATGTTCAAGTTCCGCGACCTGATCGAGGGGCACCGGGACGAGCTGGCCCGGATGATCTCGGCCGAGCACGGCAAGGTGGTGCCCGACGCGGTCGGGGAGGTGCAGCGCGGGCTGGAGGTCGTGGAGGTCGCCTCCGGCATCCCGCACCTGCTCAAGGGCGACTTCTCCGAGAACGTGTCGAACGAGGTCGACTGCTACTCGATCCGCCAGCCGCTGGGGGTGTGTGCCGGGATCACGCCGTTCAACTTCCCGATCATGGTGCCGATGTGGATGCACCCGATCGCGATCGCCTGCGGCAACGCCTTCGTGCTGAAGCCGTCCGAGCGGGACCCGTCGGTGTCCACCCGGGTCGCCGAGCTGTACGCGGAGGCCGGCCTGCCCGACGGCGTCTTCAACGTGGTCCACGGCGACAAGGTCGCGGTCGACGCGATCCTCGACCACCCCGGCATCGCCGCGGTGTCGTTCGTCGGCTCCACCCCGATCGCCCGCTACATCTACGAGCGCGGCACCGCCCACGGCAAGCGCGTCCAGGCGCTCGGCGGCGCCAAGAACCACGCGGTGGTCATGCCCGACGCCGACATGGACTCCGCCGCCGACGCGCTGGTCTCGGCCGCCTACGGCTCCACCGGCCAGCGCTGCATGGCCATCTCCACCGCCGTCGCGGTCGGCAAGGCCGGCGACGCGCTGGTCGGCAAGCTGGTCGAGCGGGCCGGCGCGCTGCGCACCGGGCCCGGCCTGGACCCCGACTCCGACATGGGGCCGCTGGTGACCGGCGCCGCCCGCGAAAAGGTCACCGGCCTGATCGAGTCCGGCGTGAACGAGGGCGCCAAGCTGGTGCTGGACGGGCGCGACGTCCGCGTCGAGGGCCACGAGGACGGCTTCTACCTGGGCCCGACCCTGTTCGACGAGGTCGGTACCGACATGGAGATCTACCGGCAGGAGATCTTCGGGCCGGTGCTGATCGTGCTGCGCACCGACACCATCGACGAGGCGATCGACATGGTCAGCCGCAACCCCTACGGCAACGGCACGGCGATCTTCACCTCCAACGGCGCGGCGGCCCGCAAGTTCCAGAACGAGGTGCAGGCCGGCATGGTGGGGGTGAACGTGCCGATCCCGGTGCCGATGGCCTTCTATTCCTTCGGCGGCTGGAAGAACTCCCTGTTCGGCGACCTGCACGTGCACGGGCCGGAGGGGGTGGCCTTCTACACCCGCGGCAAGGTGGTGACCAGCCGCTGGCCGATCCCGCGGGACTCGGCCGTCGAGCTCGGCTTCCCCACCTCACGATGAGCGCGCCGCTGCACCGTGGGCTCGGCAGGGGGCCGCCGGCGCGGCACGCCAAGGATCCGACTCCCCCGACAGAAAGGCAGAGCCGTGACCCGAGTCCGTAACCACCCGCTCATCGCGGCGATGGCGGTGCTGCTGCTCCTGGTGGCCGCCGCCTGCAGCAGCTCCGGCGGCAAGAAGTCCGAGTCGAACACCGCCACCGCCAGCGCCGGCAAGGCCAACACCCCCAACATCACCATCGCCATGGTCACCCACGGCGCGCCCGGCGATACCTTCTGGGACATCATCCGCAAGGGCGCGCAGGCCGCCGCGGCCAAGGACAACGTGACCTTCAAGTACTCGTCGGACCCGGACTCCGGCAAGCAGGCCACGCTGATCCAGAGCGCCATCGACAGCAAGGTCGACGGCATCGCGGTCACCCTGCCGGACCCGCCGGCGATCGCGCCGGCCGTGAAGAAGGCCCTCGCCGCCGGCATCCCGGTGGTCGCCTTCAACGCCGGGATCGCCCAGTACCAGCAGTCGGGCGCGCTGTCGTACTTCGGCTCGGACGAGTCCCTGGCCGGCCAGGCCGCGGGCAAGAAGGCCTCCGAGCTCGGCTACAAGCACGTCCTGTGCGTCATCCACTTTCAGGGCCAGGTCCAGCTGGAGGACCGGTGCAACGGGGTGAAGCAGACCTTCACCGGCACGTGGACCAAGATCTACGTCAACGGGTCGGACCTGCCGTCGGTGCGGTCCACCATCTCCGCCAAGCTGAAGCAGGACAAGAGCATCGACTTCATCGTCACCCTTGGCGCGCAGGTCGCGCTCAACTCCATCTCGGCGATCAAGGACGCCGGCAGCAAAGCCAAGGTCGGCACCTTCGACTTCAACCCGCAGATCCCACCCAGGATCCAGTCCGGTGACCTGCAGTTCGCGATCGACCAGCAACCGTTCCTGCAGGGCTACGAGGCGATCGACTCGCTGTGGCTGTACAAGACCAACGGCAACATCCTCGGCGGCGGGAAGGCGACGTTGACCGGGCCGTATGTCGTCGACAAGAGCAACGTCGACTTCGTCGGCAAGTTCGCACAAGGCGGCACGCGGTAGCCGCCGCGCGCGTGGGGGCCGCCCGCGCGGCGGCTCCCACCGGCGCCAGAGGCTCGGAGGTTCCCATGAGTCAGACAGTCGACGTCGGCGTCGAACCACCGCCGGCCCGGGACGAACGGGTCGCCAGGAGGTCGCTGCTGTCCAGGGTGCTCACCCGCCCCGAGATCGGGGCGCTCGTCGGCGCGATCATCATCTACATCATCTTCTTCGCCGTCGCCCCGCCCTTCCGCGACGCCGACTCGCTCGCCACCACCCTGTACGTCAGCTCCACCTACGGCATCCCGGCGGTGGCGGTGTCGCTGCTGATGATCGGCGGCGAGTTCGACCTGTCGGCCGGCGTCGCCGTGACCAGCTCCGCCCTGGTCGCGTCGATGTTCAGCTACCAGTTCACCACCAACATGTGGGTCGGGGTCCTGGTCGCGCTGGTCGTGGCGCTGGCCATCGGCTTCATCAACGGCTACCTGGTCGTCAAGACCGGCATCCCGAGCTTCCTGGTGACGCTGGGCACGTTCTTCATGCTGCGGGGGCTCAACCTGGCCATCACCAAGCTCGTCACCGGCAACGTCGGCACCAACGACGTGTCGAACATCGACGGCTTCAGCTCGGCCGAGAAGGTGTTCGCCTCGCAGTTCACCATCGGGGGCGTGGCGATCCGGATCACGCTGCTGTGGTGGATCCTGTTCATCGTCGTCGCCACCTGGCTCCTGCTGCGCACCCACCTCGGCAACTGGATCTTCGCCGTCGGCGGCTCGGCGCCCAGCTCCCGGGCGGTGGGCGTGCCGGTCAACCGGGTGAAGATCGGCCTGTTCATGGCGGTCGGCTTCCTGTGCTGGTTCACCGGCATGCACATCCTGTTCGCGTTCAACACCGTGCAGTCCGGCATCGGCATCGGCAACGAGTTCATCTACATCGTCGCCGCGGTGGTCGGCGGCTGCCTGCTCACCGGCGGGTACGGCTCCGCCATCGGCGCGGCCATCGGGGCGTTCATCTTCGGCATGGCCAACCAGGGCATCGTCTACGCCGGCTGGAACCCCGACTGGTTCTACGTCTTCCTGGGGGAGCTGCTGCTCGGCGCCATCCTGCTCAACAACTGGGTCCGCAAGCGGGCGGAGGCAATGCGATGACTGCGACCACTGCCGAGACGAGGACGGCGGCGCCGCTGGTCCGGCTCACCGACGCCGGCAAGCGCTACGGCAACATC
>DASQWY010000046.1:0-7012 GCA_035640005.1 Actinomycetes bacterium | reverse complement strand
CCGCGAGCCAGGCGTGCCGGGCAGCCGCCGGCAGCGCGGCGAACCGCTCGGCCGCGGCGTAGTACGGCCGACCTTGCGCCAGCGGCGGCACCCCGTCGCCGGGCGGCACGCCAGCGACCTTCGCCAAGGCTGCCTCGATCGCCTGCTGTGCCACCACCCCCTGGGTCGGCTGCTGCGCCGACCCCTGCTTGCCTCGCGGGCCCTCCGTGACTTGCGGACCACCGCCGATGACGGTGTCCAGGATCATCGCCGGGACCATCGACCGCAGTTGGTCGATGAAGTCAGCGGTGGTGGTGTGACCCTCGCCCGGCAGGGGCAGGCCGCTGAGGGGCAGGGAAAGCACTGGCGGGCTGCCGTCGATGACCGGGCCACCGATCTCCATGCCGTTATGGGGGTGTTGCTGCAGGTGCGTGATGGCGACCTGGGAGACGCGGACCGGCGCGCCGGGCAGCCCGGCCACCTCGCCGAGCACCGGGCCGACGGCGGCCGTCACGGCCGGCAGGAATGACCGGTAGGCCGGGTGCAGGCAGACTGGGACCGCGGCATGGCCGCAGACCGGGGCGTACGGGATGGGCTGGTCGCTGGCCGCGTCGTGCAGCGCCGGGATGACGATCCCGTGCGCCTCCAGCCTGGCGGTGCCGGCCAACCCTACCCCGGTCCCGGCCGCCGCCAGGCCGGCCGCGACAGCGACCGCGGCGGCGCAGCGCAGCCAGCGCCCGCCGGCGGCCGGCAGGCCCAGCGCGCCCAGCACCGCGACGGCCAGCCCGGCCAGGAACACCACCTGGGCGATGGCAAGGTCGGGCAGGTAGGGGGAGAAGACCCCAAACGAGTCGGGCGGGAGGGCGCCCTGCACGTTCAGCGGCCAGATCTGCGCGTAGGTGCCGTTGTACTCGATCGCGACCGCGCCCGCCCCCAGCGCCAGGAACACGGCCACCGCGACCAGCGGCGCGGTGAACCGGCCGGGAAGGAGCGCCCCGGCGGCGAACCCCAGGGCACAGGACGCCGCCACCGTCGCGGCGCCGACCGCCACCGGCCACCACAGCGGGCCGCCCCAGGTGGCCTGCCGCGCGGTCAATGCGTACACGGCGGCCACACCGCCCAGGTACGCCACCATCGCCCAGCAGGTGCTGGCGGCCCAGACGGCGAGCTGGCCAGCCCAGCGCGGCACCGCGGTCACCCCCACCAGGTCGGCCGTGCCACGCCGGCCCTCCCGGGACCCCATCCAGGCGGCCACGCCCGCCACCAACGGCGCGAACGCCAGCAAGGCGTTCTGCTGGATCATCGCCCCGCGCAGGTTCCACCACGGTGGAAGGGCCATGCTCGGGCGGTAGGCGCTGAACCAAAACAGCGCCGCGAGCAGCGGCAACATCCACAGCATCGCGTTGCGGCGCAGCTCCAGGCGCAGCAGCCGCCCCGGCAGCAGTGGGCGAGCGCGCCCGGTCTGCAGCGGCCGGGCCGGCGCGGGCGCGGGCGCGGCGGTCATGACCGCGCCGCCGCGAGCACCGCGCTGTAGCCCCGCTCCAGCGGAGCATCGCCCGCCGCGGCGGTCCCCTCGGCGCGGGCGGTCAACTCGCCCGGGGTGCCATGGAACACGAGCCTTCCCTGGTCCATCAGGGCGACCCGGGTGCAGGCCGCGCCGACGTCCTCGACCAGGTGGGTGCTGACGATCACGGTGGCGCGCTTGCCGAGGTCGCGCAGCAGGGCGCGGAACGCCACCCGCTGCTCGGGGTCCAGCCCGGCGGTCGGCTCGTCCAGCAGCAGCAGCTCGGGCTGGTTGACGATCGCCTGCGCGATGCCGACCCGGCGCAGCATCCCGCCCGACAGGGTGCGCAGCTTCGCCTTGGCCTTGTCGCCCAGGCCCACCTGCTCCACGGCAGCCGCCACCGCGTGGTGCACCCTTGCGGGCGGCAGCTCCTTCAGCAGCGCGAAGTACTCCACGAACTCCACCACCCTGAACCCTGGGTAATAACCCAGGTTCTGCGGCAGGTAGCCGAGCCGGCGGCGGACCTCCTTTCGCGGGCCGTAGGAGCCGGGATCGCGGCCGAGCAGCCGCAGCCTGCCCGAGCTCGGCGGGATCACCGTTGCCAGCATCCGCAGCAGGGTCGTCTTGCCTGCCCCGTTCGGGCCAAGCAGCCCGAACACCCCCGGCCCGATGGCCAGGTCCACCCCGGCCACCGCCTGGATCCGGCCGAACCGTCTGGTCAGGTCGCTGGTCTCAACGTTCATGACGTTCCTCTCGGGATCCGTGTCGCATACCAGACGATCGCGCCGCAGCAGGCCGCGAACGCCAGGTAGGGAACCACCAGGACGGAGTCGGTGACCGCCGCGGTGAACCGCCCGGTGGCCGCCTGCCCCGACAGCACCGTGATCGCCCAGCCGGCCAGGCCCGCCGCCACCCCCGCGTTCGCCGACCGCGCCAGCGTGGCGGCCGCCAGGGCCAGCGCGCAGATCGCCGTCCCCGGGACCAGCCAGCCGAAGGTGACCGCCGCCGCGGTCCCCGACGCCGCCGAGGCGGCCAGCCCCAGCGCCGCGTTCACCGCGAACACCGCCGATGCCCGGGCCAGCAGCACCATCCGGTCGCTGACCGCCATGCTGCACGACAGCTCCCAGGCCGGGTCGATCCCCGGTCCGTAGGCATACGCGATGCCCGCCGCCGCGACCGCGGGCGCGACCAGGGCCACGTACGGCGTCCCGGTCCCCAGGGTGGCCAGCATCCCGGCGACCAGCACCACCGCGGTGGCGGTGACCCACCCGACCAGCAGCGAGGGCGTGGTCACCAGCGCCCGGGCCAGGCCCGGCGAGCGCAGCAGCCGCCCGGCCAGCCGCTCCAGCGGCCCTGGACGGCGGCGCCATACCTCCGCGGCCACGCCGAGCCAGACCCGGCCCAGGTCGACGTCGCGCGGCCCCGGCCCCCGTTCCGCCAGGTCCTCGCGGTCGCCAGTCACCTCATCGCCACCGGTCATCGCGCCCCTCCATCCCGTACCGGCTCCTGCCGCCGCAGCGCCGCGCGCAGCAGCCGCCGGGCCCGGTGCGCGCGGCTCTTCACCGTGCCCGCCGGGACGCCCATCAGCGCAGCCACCTCAGCCACCGTCCTGTCCTCGACGTACATCAGCCGCCAGGTCTCGCGCTGCGGACCCCCCTCCGGCCCCAGCGCCTTGACGGCATCGGCGAGCTCCGCCCTGGACAAGGCCGCCTCCGCCGGGTCCGCCGCGCGCCGCCCGTCGGCGGCGACCAGGGCAGGCAGCAGCAGCTCGGCGTGCCCGCGGCGGCGCAGCCACAACGCGGCCTGCCGGCGGGCGATCCCCCACAACCAGCCGCCCCCGCCCTCCTGCCGGTAACCCGCAGCACCCCGCCAGGCCGCCAGGAACGTCTCCTGCAGCACGTCCTCCACGTCGGCGGCCGGCAGCACCGCGCGCAGCCGGGCAGCCAGCCACGGCGCATGCCGCGAGAACAGTTCCCGCAGCGCCGCGTCGTCCCCTGCGGCCACGGCAGCGATCAGCTCGTCGTTGTCCATCGCCCTCCCTGTTGCGCTCGGGCGGCAACCGGTTCCCCGATAACGCCGATCATCTCTTCCTTCCGGCGAACCCCGCGGGCCCACCGTGCTGGGTGTACGGCCGATGGCTGGCGGCGGGCACCTCGGCGCTGATCGGCTCGGTGGCCACGCAGTTCTGCGTGGCGGTGCTGCCGGTGGCGATCGGCGCGGCGATCCTGCGGTACCGGCTCTACGACCTGGACCGCATCATCAGCCGTGCGCTCGCCTACGGGCTGCTGACCGTGCCGCTGGGCGGCGGCTACGCGGCGGTGGCGCTGGGCTTGGGGCAGATGCTCGGCCGAAGGTCGAGCCTGGCGGTGGCGGCGGCGACGCTGGCGCTGGCCGCGGCGTTCCAGCCGGCCCGCCGCCGCGTCCAGGACCTGGTCGACCGGCGCTTCAACCGCAGCCGCTACGATGCCGCCAAGACCATCGAGGGCTTCAGCGTCCGGCTGCGCCAGCAGGTCGACCTTCGCCGAGCCTCTTCCAATGGCTAGGCTTGACCCCGCTGACGCCGTAACTGGCGCGCCATGACGACCCTCAAAATCTGGTTCGTGCCCTCGTACAATTGGGTTATTTTGGCGTCCCGCATCATGCGCTCCAAAGGATAATCCTTTATATAACCATATCCGCCGAGCAATTGGACCGCGTCGGTGGTGACCTTCATGGCGACGTCGGAGGCGAAGCATTTGGCGGCGGCGCCGAAGAAGGTCAGGTCGGGGTCGCCCCGGTCGGCCTTGGCGGCCGCCTGGTACACCAGCGTCCTGGCCGCCTCGGTCTGCATGGCCATGTCGGCGAACATGAACTGCAGGCCCTGGAACTCGGCGATCCGGCGGCCGAACTGCTCGCGCTCCTCGACGTAGCCGAGGGCGTAGTCGAGCGCCCCCTGGGCGATGCCGACCGCCTGCGCGCCGATGGTGATGCGGCTGTGGTCGAGGGCGCGCAGCGCCAGCGGGAAGCCGTCGCCCTCCTCGCCGAGCCGGTTGGCGGCGGGTACGCGCACGTCGTTGCAGATCACCTCGGTGGTGGGCGAGCCGCGGATGCCGAGCTTGTCCTCGTGCTTGCCGATCTCGAAGCCGGGCATCGAGTCCTCCAGCACGAACGCGGAGATCCCGCGCGAGCCGGCGGCCGGGTCGGTGACCGCGTAGTAGACGTAGGTCTTGGAGGCGCCGCCGCCGGTGATGAACCGCTTGGTGCCGTTGAGGACGTAGTCGTCGCCGTCGCGGACCGCCCGCGAGCGCATCGCCGCCGCGTCCGACCCGGACCCCGGCTCGGTCAGGCAGTAGGAGGCGATCCGCTCGCCCTCGGCGATCGGCGGGAGGAAGCGCCGCTTCTGCTCATCGGTACCGGCGAACAGGACCGGCAGGGTGGCCAGCTTGTTGACGGCCGGGATCAGCGAGGTGGACGCGCAGACGCGGGCGACCTCCTCGACCAGGACGCAGTGGGTGACCGAGTCGGCGCCGCCGCCGCCGTACTCCTCGGGGACGTTGATGCCGGCCAGGCCGGAGTCGGCCAGCACCTTCAGGTTGTCCCAGGGGAACTCGCCAGTCTGGTCGATCTCGGCGGCGCGCTCGGTGAACTTGTCCTCGAACAGCCGCCGCCACTCCTTGCGGAGGACCCGCTGGTCCTCCGTGAGCGTGAACACGTCCGACATGCAGCACCCATCCTCGTGTCGCCGGTCGAGCACCCCATTCTAGTGTTCCTCGCCGGGACCCCTTCGCAGGCGCTACGGCCTGCGACCGACGCTACCGCGGGAATCGATCTCGGCGGGAAGGCCGGGCGTGCCAGGCTCGGGGCGCCATCGTGGCGGGGAGACAACGCCGGGCTCCACGAGCTCGAGGCCGTCGAAGAAGCGCGCGATCCGCTCGGGGCTGCGGAGGTGGTAGGTCGGGCTGGCGGACTGGTTCCAGATGCGCGCGGCCTCCACGACCTCCTGGGAGGTGTCGGTGCCGTCGTTCATCGTCATGTAGCTGCCGACCTGACCGCGCCTGAACGTCACGACTGGCCGTCGGCTGGCTGCCGACCACTCCGGCCTGCCCGTACGGCCTTGCAAGGACATCCGCCCGCCAACAGCCTCGCTCGCCGCACTCGCGGCCCCGCCGTCGCGCAACGCCAGCACTCATACGGCCCATCCCGTCCGCCAGCGTCGGCAAACAGCGACCGCATTCCCGAATCGGTGGATCCAAGCTCAACCGCTTCGATAGGGTCGGGTCGACTTTCACCCGACCGGAGGGAGTTCGTCATGGCGTCGATTTCCGAGCGGGAGAACCGGGAGATCGAGGCGGCCAACGCCTCTGGCAACACCCCGGTCGTGTTCATCCACGGCCTCTGGCTGCTGCCGAACAGCTGGGCCAACTGGGCGGAGTTCTTCAAGCAGGCCGGCTACGCGCCGCTGACGCCGGACTGGCCAGACGATCCGGAAACGGTTGAAGAGGCCCGGGCGAATCCGGACGTCCTCGCCAAGAAGACCTTGAAGCAGGTCGCCGATCACACCACCGAGATCATCGATGCCTTGGACAGGAAACCAGCGGTAATGGGGCACTCGACCGGCGGCTTGCTGGCGCAGATGCTCGCGGGCCGGGGCCTGTCGGCGGCCACGGTGGCGATCGACCCCGGAGTCTTCCGCGGCGTTCTGCCTCTGCCGGCCTCGGTGCTCAAGGTGGCGGGCCCGTTCCTGGTCAACCCGCTCACGCGCGGCCGCGCGATCACGCTCACGTTCGACCAGTTCAAGTACGGCTGGGCGGACGCGCTGGACGAGCAGGAGGCGAAGGAGCTCTACGACACGTTCCACGTCGCCGGCTCCGGGGTCGCTCTCATGCAGATGGGCAACGCGAACCTCAACCCGTGGACGGAGGCGAAGGTGGACACCAGGAACCCCGACCGCGGTCCCCTGCTGATCATCGATGGCGAGAAGGACCACACGGTGCCGTGGGCGATCGCGAACGCCGCCTACAAACGGCAGAGGCGCAACCCCGCCGTGACGGAGATCGTGAAGGTCCCGAACCGAGGCCACTCCCTCACGATCGACCACGGTTGGCGCGAGGTCGCCCAGACGGCGCTCGACTTCGTCAAGCGGTTCGTCTGAGGCCGGGATCCACCGAAGCGTCCTTGTGGTCCGGCTGCCCTGGCAGCTCGGAGCCTTGTGGCGGTCGCCGGGCGCCGCATCCAGAAGGTGCACGACCTCGGCGGGCAGCGATGGCCCGCTTACCAGGGGCTCCGCTGGAGCGTGAGGACACTCGCGCCCCGGGCGCGTCCGGCGACGGCGTCCTGCAGCGCCGTGGCCGCCTGCGCCAGCGGACGCGTCGCCGCGACGTGGAGCGAGAGCAGCCCTTGCGCCAGCGTCTCGACCAGTGCGGCAAGCCGGGCACCGTCGGCTTGGACGTAGACGTCGGTGACCTGCACCCCCCGTTCGGGTGGCGGCGGATCGCCGGTGATCGTTGCCAGGCGGCCACCTGCCGCCACGGCCTGCAGCGCGGTCGCCGC